>CAZSUW010000010.1:16572-44128 GCA_964610115.1 uncultured Algimonas sp. | reverse complement strand
CGTCCTCTTTTGGGACGAAAAGTAAGAAGCCGCTCGTCGGGTTCGGCGTGGTCGGCACAAATACGCAAAGAAAATCATCGCCCAGTGTATCTTTCGGCGCTCCGGACACATCCGCCGTCACAAAGCCAACCGCCCAGAGCCCTTTGCGTGGATATTCGATCAAACACACATCACGAAAGGCGCGATCTTTTTGCTGCGCGATCGTATTAATGATCTGCTTGATCCCATTATAGAGCGTCGAAATGACAGGCACACGGGCCAGTAGTGACTCGCCAGCCCCCAGAATACGGCGACCAATCTGATTCGATACGAACATACCCAAAATGGTCAGGCCAATAATCGCAATAATCAGCGACAGCCCCCAAAAAGGAAAATCGATATAGGTTGACGGGTTGAACCGCCTTGGAATGACGGTCCAGACGAGTGAGTCAATCACGCCTATCAACCGTGACATCAACCAGAAAACTGCCACGATTGGTAGAGCCACCAATATGCCTGCGATAAATCGGTTCCTCAGCCACCGGAGAAAGCTAAAACGCGGGCCCTTCGATGTGGTGGGGCTTTTTTTCTTCGTCCCCGGCATAGGTGACATCCTTTTAAGTTGCGCCAATGCGCAAAGCTGTGGCTAGGCGTGAGTTCTCACGATAGCAAGCGAGCTGTGATGCGCGCCCGAAAAAATAAACACAAGACCCGAAAGTCCCGCTCTATTTGGACGGCTCTCTTGGGTGGTATTGTTGCGACACTCATTATCGTCGGCAGTCTCGCTTGGATTTATCGGGACGATATATTCCAAACGATCCAAGATCCGCGACAGCCCTTTCAAACTTACGACCCTCCTCCTGCGCCCGATTATCGCTTGGCCGAGAGCTGGCTAAGCCAGCCTGACCTCAGCGTTGATCCGTTTGAACTGAATGAGAAAGGCGACGTCTTTGTGGCTGTTCCGAGCGTTTATCGTGGCGGGGAACACTATGTGCTTCCGAGCGACGATCTCAGCCGAAAAAGCAAGCTCGAACGGATCGTCCGTCCAAACTATGTTACACCTTACGGAGATGCAGGTCGTCTCTTTGCCCCGTTTTATCGTCAGGCATCGCTCTATAGCTATATGACAACCCGCGAAGATGCACGGCTGGCGCAGGATTTTGCGTATCAAGACGTTAAACGCGCCTTCGAGACCTTTTTACGGGTTAGTCCTCCAGAACGCCCCATTGTCCTTGTTGGACATAATCAGGGGGCGGCGCATGTGCTGCGAATTCTGCATGATTTTTTTGCCGAAGACCCCGCGCTAAGACAACGTCTCGCTGTGGCCTATGTCATCGATTATCCCGTGCCGTTGGATTTCTTTGACGGGCCATTCGCGACGCTCACCCTCTGCGAAACGGATATGGACACAGGCTGCATTGCAGCCTTTGGGCAATTCCAGCCCGGCGAAGAAGCGATCGCTGAACGGTTTACAGAACGCCTATTGGTCCATGATGGCACTAACTTTACGTCGGTGCGGGATCGTCCCCTTGCCTGTATCAACCCGCTAACTTGGCGACGAGACGAAGATTACGCCCCCGAACGTTTACACAAAGGAGGCGTTGCCGCCGAAGGGTTAGAGCCCGATATTCGTCCTGCGCCCCGTCCCAATCAGGTCGGTGTGCAATGTCAGGACGGTATTTTGCTTGTCGATAAACCCCGCTCCCGTTCTTTCCGGCGTCCATGGAAAATTGGCGCAAAGTTCCGTACCTTGCCAAGCAATCTTTTCTATGAGGACCTCCGCCAAAATGCTGTGGTGCGGGTTGAGGCTTTGATCGAGAGCGGCACGCTGCCTCGCCGCGCGGCTCGACTTGACGATTTTGACGTCGAAGAAATTGAAGACATACCCGTGCGCCCTGCAGAAGACCGCCCTCCGACAATGGATTTCCCTGACATTTCACCAGATCGTGAAACGGATTAGCGGTAGCCAAAGCCAAAACAGGCTGGCAGAGGCGCGTCCATGAAAGCGTCTTCTGTTATTGATTTGATCGGCAACACGCCCTTGATAAAGCTCCGCGCTGCGTCGGAAATGACAGGCTGCGAGATTTACGGCAAAGCGGAATTTCTGAACCCCGGCCAATCTGTCAAAGACCGTGCTGCGCTGTGGATTATCCGCGATGCGGAAAAGCGGGGCTTGCTGCGCCCTGGCGGTGTAGTTGTCGAAGGCACAGCCGGCAATACCGGTATTGGTCTCGCCCTTGTCTGTTCAGCTCTTGGCTATCGGTGCAAGATCGTCATGCCGCGATCGCAAAGCCAAGAAAAGAAGGACGCCGTGAAACTGTTGGGTGCAGAACTGATCGAAGTTGACGCCGTGCCCTATGCCAATCCCGGCAATTACGTTCACGCTTCAGAGCGTCTGGCGAAAGACCTCGCTAAAACAGAAACCAATGGCGCGATTTGGGCCAATCAGTTTGACAATGTGGCCAACCGTCAGGCGCACATTGATAGCACAGCCGAAGAAGTCTGGGCTCAAACTGAGGGTCAAGTGGACAGCTTTATCTGCGCCGTGGGTTCCGGGGGGACGCTCGGCGGGATGTCGATAGGCTTGAAAGCCAAAAACCCCGACATTCAGATTGGTCTCGCAGACCCCTACGGTTCGAAAATGTTCGGCTATTTCGATCATGGCGTTTTGGAAAGCGAAGGCAATTCGATCACCGAAGGCATTGGCCAAGGTCGGATCACCAAAAATCTCGAGGACATTATCGTTGATCGGGCTTACCGCGTTCATGACAAAGACGCCCTGGAGATCATCTTTGCACTCAACCAATCCGAAGGCATTTGCCTAGGTGGCTCATCAGGGATCAATGTCGGTGGTGCGATCCAAATGGCCAAAGACTTAGGTCCTGGCCATACGATTGTGACGATCCTTTGCGACTATGGCCAACGCTATCAGAGCAAGGTCTATAATCCTGAATTCCTGTCTGAACGCGGCCTGCCGGTCCCAAGCTGGCTATGATTGCTGACATTACAGCATCAGCGGCTCAGGCTTTAACAGAAGGCGGCTTCGCCCAAATCGTAGACGGGACTTGGCAACTTCCGGGGCAAACACCGTCTCGGGATACTTTACGCGGAACATCCGTTATTATCGATACGGAGGCTATAAAGGCCTTGCCGATTGAGCGTCGCGTACAAGATTCCATCTCCATCTTCGCCGATAATGGCGTGATCAAAGATCGGCCTATCTGCGTTTATGATCGCGCAGGCTTTTTCTCAGCGCCTTGGGTAGCTTGGCTCATGCGCTCGCACGGTCTGAATGTCTCCTTGATCACAGGCGACGGCGACAGCGGCGCGGTCGCACGGATCAAGGGCGAGCCTGTGTCATCTTCGGCAAACCCGGCGACCCTGAATGTGCTCAAAACTGACGTGCTCTCCGCGCTTGGCTCTGACACGCAGATTGTAGACGCACGGCCCGCGCAGCGTTTTGCTGGTACCGCCCCCGAACCGCGCCCGGGCTGTCGGTCTGGCCATATACCTGGGTCACTCAACCTGCCTTTTGGACAGTTGAAAGACGGCGCAGCCTATCGCGATTTCGAAGATATGGCAGCAATCGTTCATCGTGTAGGCGTTGATCTATCCAAACCGATTATCACAAGCTGCGGATCAGGTGTAACGGCATCCGGCATTGCCATTGTCCTACAGCGACTTGGCGCAGGGGATGTGAGAGTATACCAAGGCTCATGGGCAGAATGGGGATCAGACCCTGACTTGCCGATTGAGACAGGAGGCGTCTAAGCCGTGAGCGATCTAGGCAAAAGAAATGCGCAAAAAGACAAGCGCACTGAGTTCGCTCACTTAGGACGGCCTACGCCTGATCTCGGCACACCGGTCAATCCGCCGATTGTGCGCGCCTCAACACTCCTCTTTGAACGGTCCGAAGACCTCTATCGATCAGACGTTCGCGGCTATGGGCGGCATGGCTGCGGGGTTCACGATGCCTTACAAGAGGCCTTTTGTGCTCTGGAAGGCGGCGCGCATACGCAACTTTACCCTAGCGGCGTGATGGCCTGCACGCAGCCTGTCCTGGCCTTCGTCAAACCCGGCGATCACGTGCTTCTAACCGATAGCAGCTACGGCCCGACACGCCATTTCTGCCAGAGCTTTTTGCACCGCATGGGCGTGGAGACCCAGCTCTATGATCCGCGAATAGGAAGCGGAATTGCCGAGTTAATCCGCGAGAATACCTCCGTCATCTTATTGGAAAATCCGGGATCGCTAACCTTCGAAATACAAGACGTGCCGGCCATTACATCGGCTGCCAAGAAAGCGGGTGTCATCACAATTCTGGACAATACATGGTCGGCAGGACTTAGCTTTAACGCGCTATCGCATGGCGTTGATATTAGTACACATTCTGCCACTAAATATTTTGGGGGTCATGGCGATTTGCTTTTCGGTGCAGCGATCTGTGCAGATCAGAAGCATGGCGATAGACTCGCCGCGACAGCCAAGCAATTAGGCGTGGCCAGTTCCCCAGATGATGCCTACCAAGTCTTGCGCGGCTTCAGATCCGTTGTGACGCGATTTACCCAGCAGTCAGAAACAGCCGAGCGCCTCGCGCGGCACCTCACAACTCACGCTGACGTGCAGCAAGTGCTGCACCCCGCCTTACCTGAACACCCTGACCATCAGATTTGGCAGCGCGATTTCACCGGCGGCGGATGCCTCTTCTCTGTCGTTTTGACCCCTCGCCGTAAAGCCGAGGTTGACGCTTTTATAAACGCGTTAGAGCTGTTCGGCATTGGCTATAGCTATGGCGGTTTTGAATCCCTGGTGATCCATTGTGACCCGCAGCTAAAACGATCTCACGCCGACGCTCTGCCTGGTCCGCTTGTTAGGTTTGCCTGCGGTTTGGAAGCGGCAAATGATCTCATCGCGGATGTGGAACAAGCTTTTGCCGCAGTTCGCTAGCGCAATTTGGGCAATCTTCAAGCTCGCTTTGGTTGCCGGAGCGATCGCACTTGGATCGTGCTCAACAACTCGCACGATTTTGCAGACGGCCCCGGATCGATTACCCAAAAACCATGAGGAGACTGGCCGCGCACCGCTTCCAGAAACCAATAGCCGCCAACTTTTACAATCAGAACTCTATGGAGAGGTCATAGCCCCCTATAGAGTCATGCCAGAGACGTTTGAGTCATTTGTACTCGAAGATGCCAATGCAACGCTCTTCCAATGGCGCGTTTTTGCTCAATATGGGACCACGTATAGACGTCCGCTCGACATCGTTCTTCTTATGCCGGATGACCACCCCAACGCTCCGGTGATCCTCTCGCAAAACTTCTGTCCGAATAATGAAGTTGTTCCCTTCGATCAGGTCAAAACACCGGACGATCAAGGCTTTTGCTCTGAGATGGGGCCATTAACCGGTATTTTCACATTCTTCTTCGGACGCCATATCGTGACGCCCCCACTCGAAGAAATACTCTCAAAGGGTTATGGTTTTGCGGCGATATATCCGTCTCAATTTATTCCTGACTCGCGATCAGACGGAACAACCGTCATGGATAATCTCTTTACCCCTGACACCGATCGTCCCGGCGCACTGGCGCTATGGGCTGGCCTAACGGATATGGCGGCGGAGATCATCGAAGATGAAATCGGAGAACGCCCAATGATCGCTTTCGGTCATTCGCGTTTCGGGAAAACGGCTCTATTGTCCGCTGCCTGGTTTGACAGGGTGGACGCCGCCATCGCCCATCAAAGCGGGACCTTAGGGGCGTCACGTCTGACAGATGATAAAGGCGAACCCCTTTCCGCTTTAGTAGAAAACTATCCGCATTGGCCTAACCGCCGCGCGCAAACCCATGCTGACAATCCATCCGCTTTGCCCGTCCAACCGCGCGATCTTCTCGCCTTGATTAGCAGCAAACCCGTCTTGCTCGGCAATGCCAAGCGCGATGTCTGGTCCGATCCGTTCGGCGCTTTCATTGAGGCGAGCGCCGCTTGGCCGAATACCTTTGACGCAAAAGAACCGGGTAACTTCCGAGCTGAGTCTAGCCACGCGTTTTGGCAACGCCCTGGCACGCATGGCGTAACGAAAGAAGATTGGGAAGCCTTCTTAGATTGGTTGGATCAACGCCACTGGGATGAAAACTCAGCGCGCCCATAATCAAAAGCGATGGCGACCCCGGGAGGACTTGAACCCCCAACCTGCAGATTAGAAGTCAGCTGCTCTATCCAGTTGAGCTACGGGGCCTGACCATATGTTGACCGTCAATACGGACGGAAAAGGCTTAAAGAAAGCGCTTTAGTGCGTCCAAGGCAATTTGCGGTCAAAGGCGAAATTGTCAGCATATGAGCGCGGAATTCTTTTCGTCGCTTGGGTTTTTTGCACCAGATGCGGAATGTCATTCGCTTGGCAATAGGCAACCGCTTCTTCCAATGTGTCGAACTTCAGATCAACTTGTTCCCGCGTATCCGTAGAGACGGCATTGCCAGTGAGCGGGTCGATAATACGCGGCGTAGTCGACGCGAACTCAACAACCCAATGATTGGTTTTAGCGCGGCCAGAAGTCATAGCCGAAGGACGCGGTCGATAGATCTTAGCAAACATAACGTCGCGTTAGCGCCGAGAACCTTCGGCGGCAAGCCCGCTAGCTGGAATCGCGATGAAACGCTGCATTCAGCATGGATTTCACATCCTGAAGACTTTGTGGTTTTGCGGCTTGGCCGGCTTGGGTTCCGGGTTGAGCCGTTCTGCGCAGAGCCGCGCGCGTATCTTGAACGTTTAAGGGTCCACGTCTCGGAGCCGCCGCGGCTGGCGCAGAGGGGCGCTGTGACGCGGAACGGCCGGAATTACCCATGCGCAATGATGCGGCAACAGGTGGTTGCGAAACCGGCGTAACCGCCGCCTCTTCACCCGCATAGCTACGCTGTTTCCAACGACGATACACCTTCTGCATAAGAGCCGGCGTCGCCGTGTCTTGCGACCAAAGCTCTGTGAAGGATGCACTGGAACTATGCGGACGATATTCTTCGGCAAGATTGTTCAACAAGACCCGCATAGGCAAATTGACTGCCTCACCGAAAACCATGGTTTCCGCTGTGCCCAATGATGGAAGAAAGGATAGTAGATCCTGCGCTCCATCCGGAACCGCCGCCCGAACGAAGTTCTGATCAAGTTCATTCGACAAGCGCATCGAAAAGATTGTTGAGCATTGTGAAAGCGTACTCGGCTCCAATTCGGACGGACGCTGACTGATGATGCCTAGCGAGACCCCATATTTCCGGCCCTCTTTCGCAATCCGGCCAATAATCCGGCGGGTTGAGTGAAAGCCGAGATTGGGGTCGCGCGGAATATAGCGGTGCGCTTCTTCACAGACGAGTAAGATCGGGATTTTCCGCTCTGACCACGTCGCGAGCTCAAAAGCGAGACGGCTCACAACGGAAACCACAACATTCAACGTTTCAGACGGGATGGAGCTGAAATCCAGAATTGAGATTGGTTTGCCCGCAACAGGGAGACGGAAAATACGTCCGACGATTTCATCAATCGGCAAGGGTTTCGCCTGATTGCGAAACACAAAGGCGTAACGCGGATCAGCGATCAAGGTTGCAATCCGGCGCTTCAACCGTCGATAAGGTCCCAGATTATTGCTGTTTTCCAACTTACCCATGGAATGGTCGAGAAGTTTTACAACATCGCGGATGCGGTAAGGCACGGGGCTATCGAGGCTAATATGCGTTGCGCGCTGTAGCTCGTGTTCAATGTCGTCAAGCTTTACCTGAGACGACACATCATTATTGGCCATAGCGCGATCAAAGAGCCGTTTCGCTTTCAAAATCACGTCGTGGAGGATTTCCTCCTCTTCCCGCGCCTGATCTTCGATGTCACTGGTCAGAAGTTCAACAGTTTCGACAAAATCAAACAGCCAGAGCGGCAAATCCAGTGTCGCGCCGGTAATCACCTCGGCCCGATTACCAAAGCTTTTGGAATATTCATTGTGGGGATCAAACAGGACCACGTGACCGCAAGGGTTTTCGTCTAGAATAGCTTGCAGAACGAGCGCCACCGTACAGGACTTACCTGAACCCGTTGATCCAATAATCGCAAAATGCTTTGACAGCATATCGTCTGTTCGCACTTTTGCGACGATGGAATTGTCCTGCTGGAGCCGGCCGACTTCAATACAACTTGCCGTTTGTTTCGCAAAGATAAGCTGCAATTCCTGCGGGCTCATATTGTAGACAGGCTCGTTTAAGACCGGAAACGTCCGAACGCCGCGGAAAAACTTCGTCTCCCGCGTTGTCGGATTGGTCGTGATCTCGCCCATAATGTTCAGCGTCGCGAGACAGCCATCATTCATGCCTTCTTCGTCGACATTCCCGATTTTCAGACTGCTGACCATCGCCACAACAATACTTTGGCTTGTGAGGATTTTCAGGATGGTCCCGATCGATGCCATGTGAAGCTTATTTTCACGAATCACTGTCTTAGAAATCGAGATCACCGCCGAAGACGATCCCACATTCAAAATTCGTCCAATTTCAATACGTTTGTGGGCGCGTGCCTTTTGCCCCGCGGGTGCTGTGGCCTGTTTCAACCCTAAAGAGGCAGCGGTCATTGAAATCTCCCCAAGTGATCGGGGACATCCTAACGCAAGCTGTGTTAAGTAAGGCTTACAATGGTTTAGTGCAAAAGTGGAGAAATAGTCTGGTCGGGATGGCAAGATTCGAACTTGCGACCCTCTGTTCCCAAAACAGATGCGCTACCAGGCTGCGCTACATCCCGCTCCAGACAGACGCGCTCTTAACGTCCTTTCACGTCGGTGCAACAGGGAAAGGACGGCTTTTGTCAGTTAATGCGATTTATTCGGCAGAGAAAAAGGAGTGCTCAACGACGTCACCGGGACGAATCCCGAGTTCCAACGCCCGCCCCCCTTTGAGCTCAATAACAGCCGCTACAACCGCTTCACTGCTCGCGGAACGCAATTTGTAGGGCTGCGCACTATGCTCAATCTTCAGAATTTTACCATTGGAGCGAACAAAGAGTATGTCGAGCGGAATTGCCGTATTCTTCATCCATATCGTGGCGATCTTGGGCTCGGCGAACTCAAAAATCATGCCTTCATCGGCCCCCATGCTCTCGCGCCACATCATGCCACGGGCTTGCTGATCGAGGGTCTTCGCCTCTTCCACCATAAAGTCATGGCGAGTGTCCCCGCTCATTATGGCCAATGGTTTGGGTTCCCCAAAATCAACGACGGCATTACGGGCCGTCGGGTCTTGAGCCCAAGACGTCTCCACCACAGACAAGGCAGTAAAACCAACGACGAAAACAAAAATCAGAGCGCGTAGCATGGCTGACCTGTAGCTAGACACAATCCATATGTCAGCCCGAAATGGCATTGTAGATGGCTCAAAGCTGAAATGAAAAAGCGACTGGCAGTCCCTAGGGGAATCGAACCCCTCTTTCCAGGTTGAAAACCTGGCGTCCTAACCGATAGACGAAGGGACCATCAGTCGCGAAGCGGCGATATAGTCAGGCTGCAAACGGCAATCAAGCCTAAAAGCACCGCAAATGCAGACAGATTTCAGTCCTGCGATGTTTTTACTCAGTGCGCGAAACCCCTAAGCCCATGCCGCGTCAATAAGATGAAAATCAGCGCTTTCTCGACCTTGATAGCGATTGCGGCGAACTTGGCCGAGTAGATGAAGCCGTTGGTCTCCTGCATCTAAGAGGGACTGGCCAAGAGCGGTTTCATCGCCCCGGAAGAGAATGCCATTCGCCCGACCGCCGCCGCGCGATTCTGCTGTAAAGCGAACATGCCCGCCTTTTAGCGGCTTCACATAGCTTAGCCTCACATCATTCAGAGCAAAAACAGGCACAGCATTGTCCGGACCATAAGGCCCGACACTGTCGATCACGTCCAACAAATCCGTCGTGATAGCCGCTGAAGAGACAATCGAATCCACGCCGCGTTCTGCACGACCCTTCACGGCACTAACCGCCTTGGAAAGACGCTCTTCCAACCAGTCAGAGAATTCGTGGATGCGAGACGCCTCGATCGTCAATCCCCCCGCCATTTCATGACCACCGCCGGATATTAGCAAGCCCTCTTTTTTAGCCACTGCAAAGGCCGTTCCCAGATCAACGCCCTTGATAGACCGGCCAGAGCCCTTGGCAATCCCATCATCCTGCACACCAATCACAATGGAGGGCGTCTCAAAGCGATCCTTAAGTCGTCCAGCAACAATTCCGATGACACCGGGATGCCAGCCTTCCATCGACGCGACGATAACGGCGCGATTTGACTGCCGCTCGGCCTGTTCTATCGCGGCGCGTAGCATGTCATCTTGCATCGTCCGGCGTTCCATATTCAACCGATCCAGCTCAACGGCGTGGGCATGCGCCAGGCTGAGATCGTCAGTTGCCAGCAGCTCTGCACCCATCTCTGATCGACCAATCCGTCCCCCCGCATTTATGCGAGGGCCCAGAACAAACCCTGCATGATAACGGGTAAACGGGGGCTCCGCCCGCGACACAGCGGCTAGGGCATTCAATCCCGCAATTCGCTGCTGGCTCATAACTTTCATGCCTTGGCGAACAAAGGCGCGATTCAAACCCACCATAGGCACAACATCACAGACCGTCCCTAGAGCTGTGAGCGCGAGCAATTCACGGAGGTCCAATGCCGGGTTAAGCCCCCTCGCCTTCGCCGCCCGGTTCAAAGCAACAAGCAAAAGAAAGGTCACGCCAGCGGCCGCCAGATATCCAAGCCCGCTTTCATCATCGGGACGGTTGGGATTTACGATAGCCTCAGCCGGCGGCAAGCCGTCCATCAAATGGTGATCGACCACAACGACCGGCAAATCAATATCAGCTGCGCCTTCCAAGGCCTCATGCGCCGCTGCGCCGCAATCCAGTGTGACAACCAAATCCGTGCCATCCACTTTTAGGGTTTCAAATGCTTTGCACGACGGACCGTAACCGTCACGGATGCGATCGGGAACATGAAGCCCAAAGTCATAACCAATACCGCGCCCCCACCGGATCAACTGCGCCGCAGATGTGCCGCCATCCACGTCATAGTCCGAGAATATGACAATCTTTTCGTCGGCCTCTATCGCATCCAGAATGCGCGCGGCAGCTTTGTCCATATCCATCAGAACAGACGGATCAGGCATATCCGTTCGAAGTGACGGCGTAAGATAGGTTTGAGCCGCCTCTGGCGTTACACGGCGTCCCGCCAGCAAAGCGGCACGTAAATGATCAAGGCCGGCGCCCTGCACCAGAGCGTCTATTTGCGCGCCGTCCGCCCGCGCCACCCAGTGCTTATTTGTAATGGATTGTTCAACCCCGAGTATAGTCGGGCGTATTTCCCTCACAGGGCCATCAAGGGACGAGATGAGCGCAAACGCTGCACCGCACCGTCCAAACTGTTCATCACTAAGGTATGGGTATGAACGCGACCCCCTATATGGCGAACACCGTCGAGTAGAGAGCCTTGGGTAACGCCCGTTGCGGAAAAGATTGTGGGGCCCGCCGCCAAGCCTTCCAGATCATATTTCTTGTCAAGATCGTCAATGCCAACGCGGCGAGCCCGACCAATCTCATCGTCATTGCGGAAATGCAAACGTCCCTGCATTTGCCCGCCGATACAGCGCAAGGCCGCCGCTGCGAGCACGCCTTCGGGTGCGCCGCCTTGGCCAATATACATATCAGTCTGTGTCTCCGGATCTGTCGTCGTTATCACGCCTTGCACATCCCCATCGGTGATAAGGCGAACGCGCGCATCAATATCACGAAGGCTTTCGATAATTTTGGCATGCCGACTACGATCCAAAACACAAACAGTGATGTCAGACGGCGAAACGCCTTTCGCTTTGGCTAAACGCTTCACATTATCCGCTGGGCTATCATCCAAGTCTATAGTTCCCGCATCATAGCCCGGACCGATTGCGATTTTATCCATATAGACATCCGGAGCAAACAACAGGCCGCCGCGCGGGGCAAAGGCCATAACGGCCAATGCATTGGCCATGGCTTTGGCTGTTAGCGTTGTGCCTTCCAACGGGTCGAGCGCGATATCGACCTCTGGGCCGGTGCCCGTACCGACTTCTTCGCCAATATAAAGCATAGGCGCTTCATCGCGTTCGCCTTCGCCAATGACGATACGCCCCTGAATATCCAAGGAATTTAGCGCGTTCCGCATCGCATCAACGGCTTTTTGATCTGCGGCTTTCTCACGGCCTTTTCCGACCATCTCACTGGCTGAAATAGCCGCTTTTTCTGTCACAAGGGCGGCCTGCATAGCCAGACCCGCTGTAAATCCTGTTATACTCATTGTGTGCCTTGCCCCCGGTGTGTTTTATGAGCTGTGACGCCTTACTCAGCGGCAACAGCCTTATCCCGGATCATCATGTTACGAATATTGCGTGCCGCTTGCCGGATTCGCTGTTCATTCTCAACCAGTGCGATGCGAACATAACCCTCGCCATGTTCGCCAAACCCATTTCCGGGCGAAACCGCCACAGCCGCATTTTCCATAAGATATTTTGAAAACGCGAGGGATCCCATCGCCATGTAAGCGTCCGGTAAAGGCGCCCAAGCAAACATAGACGCATCCGGAGACGGAATATCCCAGCCAGCGCGACCAAAACTCTCGACTAGGACATCACGACGCGCCCGATAAATGTTTCGGGCGTCTTCAACAGGCTCTTGCGGACCATCCAGCGCCGCACAGGCCGCCACCTGGATTGGCGTAAACGCGCCGTAATCCAGATAAGATTTCACCCGTGTAAGGGCAGCGATCAGTTTTTCATGGCCCACAGCAAAACCCATACGCCAGCCGGCCATGCTATAAGTTTTGGACAAGGACGTTGTCTCTATGGCGAGAATGTCTTCTGAGCCTTCAACTTCAAATATAGAGTGAGGTGGGTTGGAAAAATAGATCTCAGAATAGGCCAGATCGCTCAGAATTATGATGTCATGCGCTTTGGCGATGGCGACAATCTCTTCATAGAAAGACAGATCGCACGTCATACCCGTCGGATTGCTAGGGAAGCAAACGACGATCGCCATGGGCGGTTTATCGTCTTCTGCGAGGGCTTTCTTTACCCCAGCCAGATATTCATCCGCCGTAATCGCCGGTATGCCTTTGATTTTCGCCCCAGCGATGATGAAGCCATAGGCGTGGAGCGGATAACTCGGATCGGGCGCATAAATCACATCACCGGGCGCGGTGATCGCTTGGGCCAGGTTTGCAAACCCTTCTTTCGATCCGATCGTCGCAATGACTTGCGTATCCGGATCCAGATTCACATCAAAACGACGCGCATAATAGCGTGAACAAGCCTGTCTTAAGCCCTTGATTCCTTTAGAGGCACTATAGCCTGTCACACGCGGCTTCTGAACGGTTTCAATCAGCTTATCGATGACGTGCTGCGGCGTGGGCAGGTCCGGATTGCCAAAGCCGAAATCAATAATGTCCATGCCCGTACTGCGGAGTTCAGCCTTCAGCTTATTCACTTCGGCAAACACATAAGGCGGCAAGCGCTTAATGCGGTAAAACTCCTCGCGTTGTCTTAACTCTGGCGCGCTCATTGCGGGTCATCATCCTTATATTCATCCGCATAGTCTTGCGCTTGCTGGAAACGTTGGTCGAATTCCGCATCGGTGAGTGAAGGTTCAAGAGGTGGGGTTTGAAATCCGTCGCGCAAACTCTGCATTTCTTTGGCCGAGCGATCCCATTCGCTGGCACTGCGGACGTCTGTTGGTACGGGCTTCAACTCTTCGGCCTGCATGTAATCCTTATCGAGATCATCGAGATTATCGCGGAAATTTGCCAAATTCTGCCCGAGATCAGGCATTTGCACTGTCGTGCATCCCGCAAGGACAAGGGCGCTAAAGGCAACGACCAACGATGGCTGAAAACGATTCATATCAAGGTGATTAGCAAGATTTGCGGCGGGGTCATGTGAAAGTTCGGGCAAAATTGTGAAAAGCGCTTAACTCACGGAAAAAGGGCGCTCTGAGTTAGACCAAGTGTCTCGTCCCACCCTTGCGTGAGATTGTAGTTTTGCACCGCCTGCCCGCTGGACCCTTTGGCCAAATTATCAATGACCGAGACGATGATGGCTCGCCCCTCTGCCCGATCCGCAAACACGCCTATACGGGCCTGATTACTCCCGCGAACGTGACGGGTTTGCGGGACTTCACCCGCCGCCATAACATGCACAAAAGGATCGCTAGCATAGCGACCCTGATAGGCTTGGCGCACAGTGTCAGCGGTTTCACCGGCTGCTAGACCTACATAGCAGGTCGCAATCATACCCCGGTTCATCGGCAGCAAATGCGGGGTGAAACTGATGGTTTGACCATAGTCCCGCAGAGACAATTCCTGTTCGATTTCAGGGGCATGACGATGGGTTCCTAATGCATAAGGGTGCGCCCCATCTTCTATCTCTGAGAAGGCCAGTGCGAGGCTGGCCTTCCGTCCTGCGCCTGTCACGCCAGACTTCGCGTCGATGACAAACGGGTCATCACTGAACAGCCCCGCTTCGACACCGGGAAGAAGCGCGAGAAGAGAGCAAGTCGGATAACAGCCCGGGCACGCCACCAGACGCGCACCCGGTAAATCATCGCGTGCAAATTCTGTCAGACCGTAAACGCGGTCCTCAAGCAGAGCAGGCGCTGTATGCTCTGCGCCGTAAACGGATTTGAAAAGCGCAGGGTCCTGCAAACGAAAATCCGCTGACACATCGATGACCGTCTCTACCTGCTCTAATGCCGATGCAATCGCCGCCTGCCCCGTCGAATGCGGAAGGCATGAGAAGACAACATCAATGTCGGACAAGTCGATCTCAGTGATTCGCTGCGTTTCCGGCAGGTCGACACCAGCGAATTGCGGATAGACAGTGGCATAAGCCTCCCCCGCCCGACTATGCGCGGACAAAGCGGCAATCTCGATTTTCGGATGGGCGAGCAAAAAGCGTACGGCTTCTGCGCCGGTATATCCACTGCTTCCAAAAATGGCGGCGCGTTTCATATCGCTATCCTCTACCCCAAACAAAAGGCCCAAAAGAAAAAGGCGCCTCGGTGTCCCGAAGCGCCTGAATACATAGTCGAAAAAGACTGTAAGGGGCTTAACGCTTCGAGAACTGGAAGCTCTTACGCGCTTTGGCGCGACCGTACTTCTTCCGTTCCACGACGCGGCTATCGCGCGTGATGAAGCCAGCGGCCTTCAGCGGCTTACGCAAAGCGGGTTCGTAATATGTCAGGGCTTTGGTGATGCCATGACGCACAGCCCCGGCCTGACCAGACAAGCCGCCGCCCTTAACCGTGGCAACAACGTCGTATGAGTCCACGCGGTCAGCGACTTGGAAAGCTTGAGCGATCACAAGACGCAGCACAGGGCGTGCGAAGTAAACTTCTTGGTCGCGGCCATTCACCGTAATTTTACCAGAGCCCGGCTTAATCCATACGCGGGCGATAGAGTTTTTCCGTTTGCCAGTCGCGTAGGAACGACCGTGTTCGTCGATCTTTGGTTCTGGTAGGGGAGCGTCAGAGACAGCGACGTCTGCGCCTTGACCGTCGATAGCGGATTTCAGGTCCTCAAGGGACGTGGCGATGGTTTCCTGTTCAGCCATGGGTCTACTGCACCTTCACGTTCTTGGAATTCATGGACTTGAAGTCGATCACTTCGGGGTTTTGCGCGCTGTGCGGATGTTCAGCACCCGCATAGACGCGTAGGTTAGACAATTGCTTGCGCGCCAGCGGGCTCTCTTTTGGCAGCATGCGCTGGACAGCCTTACGCATCACACGATCAGGAAAACGACCGTCGAGAATTTTCGCCGGTGTCGTCTCTTTCAGACCACCGGGGTGACCTGTGTGGCGATAATAAATCTTATCCGTGCGCTTATTGCCCGTGAATTTCACCTTGTCGGCGTTGATAATCACGACATTGTCGCCGCAATCAATGTGGGGGGTATAATCTGGACGGTGCTTGCCGCGAAGACGCAGGGCCACGAAGCTTGCCAGACGACCCACTACGGCGTCTTCGGCGTCAACGACGATCCAATTCTTCTCGACCTCAGCCGTTTTCAGGAACTTGGTCTGTTTCATGTTACTCTCACGGTTTAAAGCAAGAAGGCCCGCATGCGCGAGCCCTTTGCGTCAAAGGTTGCGGGCCATTACGCACAAGCCATAAAGACGTCAAGACTTAGGGTCACACAGCGCACCCTAAAAACACAATAAAAACAATGTTCTAAAAAAGCGGTATATAATTACCGTAATTCGCGCGATTTATAGACCAGCCAAACCATCGCCACAAAAAGATAGACCGCGCTCGCTTGGTGTTTCAGTGCTAAACTCAACGGCGCGGCCGATAATAATGTCCAAATACCCAAGGCTGTTTGCCAAAGTAAAAATCCACCTACGACGACTAATGGAAGGCGCAGCGCTTTTTCCTTCCACGTGCGCCAAGCCAGTACGATAAATAGAACTAGGATGATGTAAGCGAGCGTTCGATGGTTGAATTGGATTGCGGCCGGATTTTCAAACAAATTGCGAATAGCCGGTTCCTGGATGAAGTAACCGTCCGGCACGAAGTCACCATCCATTAGAGGCCACGTGTTATAGGTCTTGCCGCTTTGGGTCCCGGCAACAAATGCGCCGAGGACAATCTGGACGAATGTCATACCGAGCAAAGTCGGGGCCAGAGCGCCACCCCCTTTGATCGCCCCCCCTTTTCGAAGGACATCAAGGAACAGCCAGATCAATAGGCCAAGGATCACAAAGGCCATACCCAGATGGGTTGCCAGTCTGTACTGGCTCACGGCGACCATCCCCTCTTGCAGACCGGAATAGACCATCCACCAACCGATCGCACCTTGTAGGCCGATCAGGAACAAAATAGCCGTGTAGGTAACACCCCTGCCCTTTGGCAGCTGGCGGCGGATGGCTAGGATTAGGAATGGGATCGCATAGACAAGACCGATGATCCGTCCCAACTGTCGGTGGGCCCATTCCCAGAAATAGATGAACCGGAAGCCCGCCATATCCATGTCAGGGTGTTCGGCCTCAAACTCAGGTATCTGTTTGTATTTTTCAAATTCCGAGAGCCATTGCGCCTCTGACAAAGGCGGTAGCGCCCCACGAATCGGCGCCCATTCCGTAATCGATAACCCACTATTAGTCAGGCGCGTTGCCCCGCCAACGACAACCATGACCATAACCAAAACGACCATGACAAACAGCCAGATCGGAACCCAGCGCGGTGTGCGAGAGAAAGCGAAAGAAGACATGGGAGGGATATAGGTCTTTCAACACAGAGTCGCGCTGCGACATGTGGGCTGCGACAGAACTGCGCATGCGCAGGCCTAACTGATCATCGAATGGTCGGAGTAGCAGGATTCGAACCTGCGACCCCACGCCCCCCAGGCGTGTGCGCTACCGGACTGCGCCATACTCCGCCATTCGTGATCGCGGCCTATAAGCCTGTGCAGCAAAAGGGGCAAGCCTCAGATGCGGCAAGGCCCGGCGCAACGCCTAATCGTCTCGTCTCGCATCGAAATCTGCCCAACGGTCACGCAAGCGTTCGAGCCGATTTAACGCAGATCGAAGACGATCCGTATCCTCACGCGAAAGTGCTGGCTCTGGCACGTCCTCGACATCCGGTTCAGGGTCGACCTCTGCCACTGGCATAGGCGGAGGCGCTGTCTGGGCGACCTCATGGATAACTGACGCGGGTTGTGGAAGGTCAGGCGGAGCCATCTCTCTAGCGTCTTTCACAATGCGTTCCGGCACTAATTCCACTGACGAAACGGGACGCTCTTTCGCCGCTTTCTCGACAGACCGGCCAAGCTCCGCCACGCGGGACGCTCCACTTTTTTTGATCAACTTCTGAACATCTTTAATGGGGTGCTTCTCATCATGCAGGAGAATTTTGATGCCGCGAAGAAACTCAATGTCTTCGGGCCGGTAGAAACGACGCCCCCCACCCCGCTTCACGGGCTTGATGTCAGCGAACTTGCTTTCCCAAAAACGCAAGACGTGTGGCTGAAGGCCTAGCTCTTCGCCGGCTTCGCTGATCGTCCTAAAGGCGCGTGTTGTCTTCGCTTGCATGGATTCTATTCCGGTTGCGAATCAAGCCTTACCACTATTTTGGGCTCAATGCCGAATCCACACGTTCGCGAAGGACCTGGCTAGGCTTAAAGACCAAGACACGACGTTGCGTAATCGGAACTTCAACACCTGTTTTGGGATTGCGTCCGATACGCTCCCGCTTCTCTCTGAGGAGAAATGTTCCAAATCCCGCGAGCTTCACATTCTCCCCACGGAGCAGTGCTTCGCTTACATGGTCAATGACAGATTCTACCAGGTCGGCAGAATCAGACCGCGATAAGCCGATCTCACGGTAAAGCGCCTCGGCCAAATCGGCACGAGTCACAGTCCCCGTATTCACATTTCTCCCTGACATTGCAGGGTTAATGCGCAAAGGTTGCGCTCGCTTCAAGTGAAAACGTGATTCGACAGCAAAAAACCTGCTCAATCAGTAGCGAAGCAGGCATGCCCCCCATGTAAACCCGCCGCCAAAGGCCTCTAACATGACTGTGTCGCCGCGTTTAATGCGTCCGTCTTTAACGGCCGTGTCCCAAGCGAGCGGCACGCTGGCGGCTGACGTATTCGCGTGCCTCGCGACGGTTGAGATCACTTGTTCAGGGCGCAGACGTAGCTTTTTAGCAACCGACACCAAAATACGTTGATTAGCCTGATGCGGAACGAACCAGTCGATAGAGGTCACGTCCTCTACACCGGCGCCTTCAGCACACTCACGGATAACTTTCGCTATGTCTGTCACGGCGTGTTTGAACACGGCATTGCCCAGCATGCGTAGCTTACCCACTGTCCCGGTCGCTGACGGGCCGCCATCAACATACAACATATCTTTATGAGCCCCGTCAGAGTGTATGACGGAATGGATAACACCGCGATCTGTCTTGGCGCTCTCCTCAGCCTCTAAAACGATCGCGCCTGCACCGTCCCCGAAAAGCACGCAGGTCGACCGGTCTTCCCAATCCAAAATCCGTGAAAACGTCTCCGCTCCTATCAGCAAAACACGCTTATGTGCGCCCGCTTTGATCAACGCATTCGCCGTGTGAATTCCATAGAGGAATCCCGAACAGACAGCCTGAACATCAAACGCCGCGCCGTTACGCATGCCAAGCCGATGCTGAATCATCGTGGCGGTGCTCGGAAATGTCAGATCGGGTGTCGACGTTGCCACCATGATCAGATCAATATCCGCAGCCTCCAAATCTGCATCGTCTAGCGCTTTGCTAGCCGCTGCAAATCCAAGATCAGCGGTTGTCTCACCTTCTGTAGCGATATGGCGCTGGTGGATACCGGTTCGTTCTCGAATCCATTCATCAGATGTATCGAGTCCGAGTTCGGTCGCAAAAGCGCTATTTTCAACAATACGCTCCGGCAGCGCGCTGCCGATTCCACGAATAACGGCACGTAAGGACATCAAACGATAAACCCGATATTGTCATCTTCGTCATGCAGGGCATCAAGCCGCTGTTCTATCTGATGAAGGAAGTCGGTCTCTGCCAATCCAATGGCAATATTCACGGCATTCGCGAAACCAATCCGGTCCGTGCCGCCATGGCTTTTAATCACAATCCCATTCAGCCCGAGGAACACAGCGCCATTGACACGACGCGGATCTATACGTCGTTTCAATTTGAATAGAGCCAAAGCATTCATCCAGGTCGTGAGTTTCGACCAGATATTGCCTTGCAAGGCATCATTAAAGAACGTCCCGATCAGTTTGGCTGTGCCTTCCGCCGTTTTTAATGCCACATTCCCCGTAAAGCCATCGGTAACGATCACATCGGCCCGACCGCCGCTAATGTCATTGCCCTCTACATAGCCGATATAATTGAGGCCAAGCTGGCTTTGGGACAGCCGCTCATGCGCGGCCTTGATAACCGCATTGCCTTTGACGTCTTCCGTCCCGACATTCAGTAAACCGATTGACGGGTTTTCCTTTTTATAGATCGCCTTGAAATAGGCTTCGCCTAGAACCGCAAATTCGGTCAACTGCGCCGCGTCCACGTCAACATTCGCCCCAACGTCCAAAACAACAGAAATCCCCGATGTATTCGGCCAACTCGCGGCAAGAGCCGGGCGCTGTACACCTTGCTTCATACGGAGCTGTAGTTTGCTCATCGCCATTAATGCACCAGTGTTTCCAGCGGACAGTGCAATGTCGGCCCGTTTGGCTTTGACGGCGGCGACGGCATTCCACATGGAACTATCCTTGCCGCGGCGAAGCGCTTGGCTTGGTTTGTCATCCATCGACACCGTTTTTTCCGTGTGGACAATTTCAGAGCGTTCGCGCGTGCGGGGGGCTTTGGCCAATAACGGCGCAAGAGCCGCCTCGTCCCCATGCAAAAGAAAACGCGCCCGTCGCCCCTGCCCTTGATGGGTTAGAAAATACTCCAAGCCACGAATAACGATATCAGGCGCGAAATCGCCCCCCATCGCATCAATCGATATAACCAGTCCGTCTAGCATCCCTCGCCCTATAGGGTCGCGTCCGCGATCCGGCTAGTGACTTTAAGCGGAAGCCTTAACTTGTCTTTAGGTCTGGAAAGTAAAATCGGCGGGCAATGACCGACTTTAAAGGCGTTTCCGCAAGGCTTTCCCGTAAAGCCAAGGTATATTCTGCAAGTTGCGTTTCAAAGGCCCCAACGGTTTCCGACCCTGTCGCGGAGAGAAATGCAGTTTGGAGCTCACCCTTTGAAGGCGAGGAAGAAAAAGCCTCAGCATAAATGCCAAGCCGATCATAGAAATGGCTGATCATGGGTTTGATTCGCTTTTTAACGCCCGTATCGCTGATCCCCTCTTCACGCAGAGCAATCTCGAAATCATCTTTCATTTCATCGAACAACGCCTGACGGAGGAGCGCGCCATCTTCTCCCTCTCGGTTTAGGCGCTCCATCATAATCGCAAAGTGAAGCGTAATCAGATCAATCCGGCCATCATAATTGTCTGAAAACCGACCTGGACCGAAAAATTCAGCCGAACGCGACTGCTCAAGTAGCCGAAAATAGATTCGACGCGCATCCCGTCGCTCGGGCAGTTCCCGCCCCATAAGTCTATCAAATAGTCCCACCTTAAGCCTCCGTCATATACAGCGCCTTGGCCTTGCAGGCACGCCTCTCTCTGGCTAGGGCGATAGCGCCCTAGAGGAGAGTCTACACATGCGCAATTCAATCATTGCTGCGACACTTTTGATTGGCACATTTATGGCCAGCGGATGCAACCCGATTCTGCGGACGCATGGCTACGTCCCCACGAATGACGCCAAGCCACAAGCCATTAACCCGAACACGGACACGAAAGCGACCGTGCTCGCCTCTCTTGGTAGCCCGTCTATCGAAGGCACGTTTGACGAAGTCGATGAAAGTGACACATGGTATTATATCAACCAGGTGCGTGAACGTTACGCTTATCTGCGCCCGCAAATTCAGGAACAAACGATTACGGCGGTGACGTTTAACGTCGATGGCCAGGTTATGCGTGTCGCGGAATATGGCATTGAAGACCGACGGATCGTGAACTATTCCAACGCCGAAACGCCGACGCGGGGACGCGAACTCTCTGTGCTGGAGCAGATTTTTGGCACTATTGGCCGACTACCCACGGACCGTATTGGGGGCGAACAAGATGTTCCGGGTGGCGCTGGCGGACCGCGCTAGCCATATCAGAACTGGTGTCGGTAGCCCTCGGGCCGGATTGATCTCCCGTCGAGAGCAACGCCTTTTCCCGCTTTGACAACCCCGCAATGGGTGAGACTTACACCCAAGCTCTGTGCCTCCGACATCAAACTCTGGTGAACATGCGGGCTGGCGGTGAACAGGATTTCGTAGTCATCGCCCCCATCCGGGTTCGGGACATAGGCTTTACCGATATCGAAACATCGTTGGCTTGCCTTAGCCAGACGGACTGCATCAAACAGAAACCCATCCGAAATATCGCAAGAACTTGTCGCATATTTTGACAGAAGCGGCACAAGATCGAAACGCGGAACGGGTCGCAGATACGCTTCTTCCGCAGCCGCAAAGTCTTCAGGCGAAAGCGTAACGGGTTTCCCCTGCAGAATCATCAGCCCCATGGCGGCAAGTCCCAGACGCCCGGAAAAATAGATGTGATCTCCGATCTGTGCGCCGGATCGGCTCAGAAAATGGGGGGACTGCTGCAGACCAAAAACAGTTGCACTGACCACTAACGGCCCAGACGTCGACGTCGTATCCCCACCAATTAAATAACACTCAAACTCAGTCTGCGCTTCTTTTAGACCTCGAACAAAGCCTTCATACCAATGGCGTTCCGTACCCGTCGGCCAGCTAATATTTAGCGTATAGCCAATCGGCTTGCAGGCCTTCGCGGCTAGGTCAGACAAGGCGGTTCGCAAAAGCCTTTCGGCAAACCCGCCCCCGCGACGATTGCGCGGAAAATGAATGCCTTCAACCATTGTGTCAGTCGAAGTCACAATACCGCGATTATTGTAAGTCGGGATAATTCCGGCATCATCATCCAAGTTTAATCCGCCCGGTCCCGCCAGCGGCCTTAACAGATCGATGAATTCAATTTCGTTCAAGACGCCGTCGGCAAGCCAAATTCGGCTGCTCGCGCTTTGCGCGCAATCTTGTCTAAGACCGCATTGACCATGCCGGGTTCCTTGCCGTCAAAGAATTCATTAGACAGGGCAACATATTCATCAATGACGACCAAACCTGGCACATCAGGCCGTTGGGTCACTTCATAAACGGCAGACCGCAGCAAGGCGCGCAGCGTCATATCAAGACGTCGAAGAGGCCACTTCTCGGGCAGTTGCGCATCGAGCTTTTCATCAATATCGTCTTGGCGACGAACCACACCTTCAACGAGGTCTTCAAAGAAAGGCTCGTCTGCGGCGACCATGCCCGGCTCGTCAGAAAAGCCAAAGCGATAGTCCAAGAACTCTTTCACGACACCCTGTGAAGGCCGACCCGTCAGGTCCATTTGATAAAGCGCTTGGATCGCGGAAAGCCGCGCCTGCCGCCGGAGCTTTGGATCGCTACCGCTCACGAAGCGTCGCTCGCAACCGGATCACCAGAGGCTAAGTCGCGACGAATATCGACCATGGTGATAGCCGCACGCGCCGCAAACCCACCTTTGTCTTTTTTAGTTTTATCTGCGCGCGCCTTCGCTTGCTTTTCGTTCTCAACGGTGATGATGCCGTTACCGATGCAGAGCTGTTGATTAACAGCAAGATCCATGATCGCGCGGGCACTTTCCTGGCATACATAATCATAGTGCGTGGTTTCCCCGCGTATAACGCAGCCCAAAGCGACATAGGCGTCATACCCTGCGCGCGCGGCTTCTGCCATGCTGATGACATGGGGAATTTCGAGCGCGCCCGGCACTTCGATTTGGTGGACCTCAGCGTCTCGTCCGGTGGCTTCAATCGCCTCGATAGCGCCTTCGAGCAGCATATCGGATATCGCCTCATAGAAGCGCGCTTCAATAATCAGGATTTTCATGGGGTTACGTCCGGCTGGCTGTGAGGGGCTGCAGACCCACGATCTCCAGATCATAAGCCTCAAGCCCAATCAATTTAGGCATACGGTTAGATAAAAGCGTCATTTTTGTAACGCCCAAATGGGTTAGGATTTGCGCACCAACGCCATATTCGCGAACGGTCTGTTCTTTGCGATCAACCGTACTCTTATGCGCGCCGAGACGTTCCAAAAGCGTGTCGATAGACCCCTCACGGATCAAGACGAGAACGGAATGACCATCATGGGCGGCGAGTTCTTTCATCGCGTCCCAAATGAGGCCCGAACGCGGGCTTTCTTCTGACAGGACATCACCGGCGAAGTCGATTTTATGGACCCGCACAAGGCTCGGCTCACCTGCCTTGGCTACGCCACGCGACAGCGCCACATGCTCTTTATTGTCGAGCAGGTTACGGTAGACGTGAATCTTGAATTCATCGCCACGTTGCGATGTGAAGTCGCTAGAGGCCACATGTTTGACGAAATGATCACGCTCTAGACGGTGTGCGACAAGACTTTCAATAGTGCCAATTTTCAGCCCGTGGAACTGCGCAAATTTCACCAGATCGTCGAGGCGCGCCATTGTCCCGTCATCGTTCATAATCTCGCAGATCACTGCAGACGGATTGAGGCCGGCCAGCCGCGAAATATCGACCGAGGCTTCTGTATGACCCGTCCGGACCAGAACCCCGCCCTCTTTCGCAATAATCGGGAACATATGGCCGGGGCTGACAATGTCGTCGGCACGGCTGTCGGGATCAATAGCCACTTGGATGGTTCGGGCGCGATCACCCGCGCTGATGCCGGTCGTCACACCTTCGCGCGCTTCGATGCTTTGCGTAAACGCGGTTTCAAAGCGCGAGGCATTATCGGCGCTCATATTCTTTAGGCCGAGCAGGTCTGCGCGGTCTTTCTCCAAGGCCAGACAGATCAGGCCACGGCCAAATTTTGCCATGAAATTGATGGCGTCGGGCGTGGCGAACTGTGCGGGGATGATCAGATCGCCCTCATTCTCGCGATCTTCGGCATCGACCAAAATATACATGCGCCCATTGCGCGCATCGTCGATGATCTCCTCAGGTGTGGCGAGGTTATAGACATCTTGGAAGGTGGCTGCGTTCAGATCGGTCACACGCTCTCTTTCATATGGGCGAGATAGCGCGCCACATAGCGGGCGATCACATCGATTTCTAGGTTGACGCTGTGTCCGGGCTGTAATTGGCCCAGCGTCGTCACCTCTGCCGTATGCGGGATGATATTGATCATAAAGGCACCTTCCGCGACATCATTGACTGTCAGCGAAACGCCATCGACCGTGACGCTGCCTTTCGTCGCAATGGCAAAGGCTAGGTCTTTGGGAATATCGATCAGAAACCGTGTCGAGCCCGCCACGCTTTCACGTGACCGCACTGTCGTTGTCGTATCAACATGACCTGTCACCATATGCCCGCCCAGCTCGTCAGCGCCTGTCAGAGCGCGTTCCAGATTGATGGGCGCACCCGCAACCCACGATCCGAGCGTCGTCTTATCGAGGCTTTCATCCGAGACATCAAAAGCGTACCAGTTCGGGCCTTTGTCTACGACCGTCATACAGGCCCCGGAATGGGCAATGGAGGCGCCAATGTCTATTGTATCCGTGTCATAGGCCGTTTCCACGACCATGCGCGTATCGCCCCACTCGCCTCCCGCACCGCGCGTTACCTCCCGCAGACGACCCACATCCGTGATGATCCCGGTAAACATGCTAATCTTTATCCGTTAGCTGTTCGGACTGGATGAACTCGCCAAAGTCCTCTGCCGCCCGGAAATCACGATAGACGGAGGCGTAGCGGACATAAGCGATCTTATCGAGCTCGGCGAGGCCCTCCATCACCAGCTCCCCAATATGCTTGGACGGCACTTCGGAATTACCAGAGCTTTCTAACTGTCGCACAATACCTGACGCCATTTGTTCAATACGATCATCATCAATGGGGCGTTTTTGCAAAGCGATCTGAAGTGAACGCATCAGCTTTTCGCGTTCAAACGGTACCTTTGTTCCGTCCGACTTAATGACCATAAGCGGGCGGAGTTGAACACGTTCAAAGGTCGTAAAACGCGCGCCACATTTGCTACACAGGCGACGTCGCCGCACGGCAGAGCCATCCTCCGCCTGACGCGAGTCTTTGACCTGTGTGTCTTCGCTCGAACAGAATGGACAGCGCATGGCAGACCCTCTAACAGACCCTACGCGGAAAGAAAGGCGCAGGGTTCACTATCGCGACTATGCGAAAACGGATTTCAGCGTTCACGCCTACAGAGTCCGAGACTTGCCAGCCTCGATCATAGGCAGTTGCATAGGCAAAATCTCTGTCTCAGTGACGTGTTTTCTGGCGCGATCGAACCGCGTCAGCATGCCGTCAACGACCGCAAGCATTCGTCCATTTGGGGCCAGCTGTGCCATCACTTTTTCTGGGACAGCCCGAACAGCGCAGGCAAAAACTATTCGCGTAAACGGTGCCTGACCCGGCCAACCATAGCGTCCGTCGCCATGGCGAACTTCGACGTTGTGAATACCGGAACGCGCTAACGCCGCCTCAGCGCTTTCAACCAGGCCGACATAACGCTCAACAGCATAAACGCGGCGACATTGACGCGACAGAACAGCGGGCAACCAGCCGGAGCCTGCCCCAATTACAAGGGTCTTATCCTCGCGCCCAACCGCAAGCAGTTGCACAAGCCGCGCAACATCCAAAGGCGCGCTTAAGGTCTGACCACAGGCAATTGGTAGCGCTCGCTCTTCATAGGCCCATTCGACATTCTCTAACCCGGCAAAATCTTTTCGCGGGACAAGCTCCATAGCGCGTAATGTGTTCGCGTCACTCACACCCCGCGAGCGTAAACGCATGATCATATCGACAAGACGCGGATCGAAGCTCACGACGTGCGGAAGGCCTCTAGCGTCGCGGCGTGAGTCAGATCCGTATGCAGCGGTGTGACCGAAATATAGCCATCATAGATCGCACGAAGGTCTGTGCCGTCAGGCGGGTTGGATTTCTTCGCGCCATAAGTCAGCCAGTAATAATCGCCGCCCCTTGGATGATCGCGCTTATCAATATGGCTCATCTGAAAATCACGGCGTCCTTGCGAGGTGAACTGAATACCCCTCACCTCATCTGGGTCGCGATCGGGGAAATTGACATTTGGGACAACATCAGCAGGCCACCCTAAATCCAAGAGCTTACGCACGACATCAGGGCCGTGCGCTTCCGCTGTCTGCCAAGGCAGTGAGGTCGCGCCTTGAAAGCCGCGCGCCAGTGACAGCGCAATAGACGGCACACCCATTTGCATCCCTTGTAGCGCCCCCGCGACAGTACCGGAAAACGTGACGTCTTCCGCCAAGTTCTGCCCCCGGTTAACCCCGGATAGCACCAAATCGGGCGGATGATCATCGAGCAGGTCGCGCATCGCCACGATCACGCTATCCGTTGGGGTTCCCGTCACGGAATAAACCCGTTCATCGAGATGGCGCAAGCGCACGGGGTTATGCAGGCTGACCCCCCGAGACGCGGCGGATTGTTCAGTATCCGGGGCACACACCCAGACATCGTCAGACAGCTCCGCTGCGATCCGCCGCAAGACCTGCAGGCCCGTCGCCCTCACGCCATCATCATTAGTCAATAAAATCCGCATGCGCTCGCTATGCCAGTCTTTGGGGTACGTTTCAGCTTTTAAAGTCTTTTATCAGGCGCAAAAACGCCCTGACGGCTAAAGCCGCGCGGCGGCAAGCGCCCAGCTTGCCCTCGGCTACCGCGATTATCTTCCCAGCCCGTCACCTCTTTACGGCGACCCGCACTATCGATGAACGCCAAACCGTCAGCGGCATTAAAGGTCGTGATGTCTTTCATCCCACCATCTTTGTAGCGCTGTAGCTTCACGCCTTTACCGCGCCCCATTTGCGGCAGCTCTTCAAGGGGGTAGATCAGCATTTTCCGGTTTTCACCTA
>CAZSUW010000010.1:14381-16472 GCA_964610115.1 uncultured Algimonas sp. | reverse complement strand
CCCATTTGCGGCAGCTCTTCAAGGGGGTAGATCAGCATTTTCCGGTTTTCACCTATCACGGCCAGATGATCACCGCGCACGGCCACGACGCGTTCCGCCTCTACATCTCCAGCGACGTTTAGCACGCGCTTGCCGCTTTTGGTCGAGGCAATGACATCGCTTTCCGCCACACGGAAGCCATAGCCCGCACTGCTGGCAACAACCAGTTCGCGTTCTGGATCGTGTTTGAACAAGCCTATCGGCGTGTGGTCATTTTCCAGATCGACAAGCAAGCGGATGGGTTCTCCATTTCCGCGACCGCCCGGCAGTTTATCACCGCCAAGCGTGTAGAACTTCCCATTTGTCGCAAACAGGATAAACTTGTCCGTCGTCTCGCCCTGTGCCGCAAAGGCGGGCCCATCGCCCTCCTTAAATTTCAGGCTTTTCAAATCGTCGACCTTGCCTTTCATCGCCCGAATCCAGCCTTTTTTCGACATGACTACCGTGATGGGTTCTTTCGTGATGAACGCAGTGGCCAAATCAATGTCCAGATCCGGTGCAACTTCAAAAGTGGTGCGGCGACGACCGTCTTCGGTTTTGGGGCCGTAAGTCTCGCGTAGATCTTTGATCTGCTCGCTAATCGTGTCCCACTGCCTCGCTTCTGAGCCAACGAGCGCTTGCAAATTCGCCTGCTCTTCGCGCAGCGCATCGCTCTCCGTTTTGATCTCCATTTCTTCCAGCTTGTTGAGCTTGCGTAGACGCATGTTCAAGATGGCATCGGCTTGGCGTTCGGTGAGCTTAAACGCCTTGATCAGCTCCGCCTTGGGATCATCTTCATAACGAATAATACGAATAACCTCGTCCAGATTGAGGAAGGCGATCAGGAAGCCGTCCAGCACTTCGAGCCGATCCGCAATCTTGCCCAGTCGCTGGTTTGTGCGTCGGATCAAAACCTCACGACGATGATCGAGCCACGCTTGCAGGACTTGGCGCAAGTCCATCACGCCCGGTATGCCGTCTGAGTTCAGCACATTCATATTGAGACTGACCCGGCTTTCCAGCGGCGTGATTTTGAACAGGCTTTCCATCAAGACCGCCGCGTCAATGTTCTTGCTGCGCGGCTCTAGGACGATGCGTATGTCTTCGGCGGACTCGTCGCGCACATCGGCGAGGCCCGAGGCCTTCTTGCTCTCAATCACTTCGGCCAGTTTTTCGATCAGCCGGGATTTCTGCACCTGATAGGGAATCTCTGTGACAACGATTTGGTAGGTTCCGCGCCCCGTGTCTTCGACGTTCCAGCGCGCGCGAACCCGGAAGGAACCCTTCCCCGTCTTGTAGCTTTCCAGCATGGACTCACGGCCCTCGACCATGATCCCGCCCGTCGGCAGGTCAGGACCCAAGATGTGGTTCATCAACGTTTCAATGCGCGCATTCGGCGTTTTGATCAGATGAAGCGCGGCGCTACAGATCTCCGCCACATTGTGCGGCGGAATACTCGTCGCCATACCTACCGCAATCCCTTGCGCGCCATTGGCAAGCAGGTTTGGAAAGCCAGCCGGCAGAACCACCGGCTCTTCATCCTCCTCATTATAGGTCGCTTTGAAATCGACGGCATCCTCATTGAGGCCTTCAAGGAGCAGCACGCCCGCCGGTGTCATTTTCGCTTCGGTATAGCGCATGGCGGCGGGACTATCGCCGTCAATATTGCCGAAATTACCCTGTCCTTCGACGAGCGTGTAGCGGGTCGAAAAATCCTGACTAAGCTTGACCAGCGCGTCATAGATGGACTGATCGCCATGCGGATGGAATTGCCCCATGACGTCCCCGACGATGCGAGCGGACTTTTTGTACGCCCCTTCCGGATTTAGCTTGAGCTGCCGCATGGCGTAAAGAATGCGACGGTGAACGGGCTTCAGGCCATCACGCACATCTGGCAAAGCGCGCTGCGTAATTGTCGACAGCGCATAGGCCATGTAACGACCCGAAAGCGCGCGATCGATATGCTCCTCAATTACAGCATTATGCGGGATGCCATCTCCACCCCCACCCGACTTCGGTTTTTTCGTTTTCGCCATAGACGAATCTTTCATGCGATTCAGGTCTTTTGGCTAG
>CAZSUW010000010.1:0-14281 GCA_964610115.1 uncultured Algimonas sp. | reverse complement strand
CGACCATGACCCGCCTTGCATCCGGCAGCGTGCGGTTCCGTTCCCATTGCACGCGAGTCTCTAGGAAGTACTCTGTCAGCTTTAGGCCGTCGCCGATGTCTTTTGGGCTCGCGGTTGGCTCGCCTCGCATAAATGGGGGAAGTTTGAAGAGCTTATCAAGATAAGGCTCTGCGGCGTCTGCGCAAACAGCCCTACCCGAGCGGGGCGAAATATGGGTGAGGTTTTCTGTTGCCCCTGTCGCAGCGCAGGATGAAAAATCGAGGCCATAGCCCAGTAATTGCAGAAGCAGGCTCTCCCAGCGCACATAAAGCGCCGGCCAAACGTCTGGCGCGGAGAGATTATCCAGCACGATCCGCGTTACATCATAAAGACCTGGCAAGGGCTGTTTTTCGGGGAGCATTTCCAACAGGAGGGCAGAGACGCTGTTGAGAGCGGCAAGACTTAACCGGTCATCCATCAACTGCCCGGCGAGCGGATCAAGAAGTTCCAGTGTGTAATAGCCGAGATGTTCTTCCAGCCGCCCGCGCCATTCCAGTTCGACAATGTTTCCGGGTTGCAGAAGGGGTCGCATCCGCCGCCCTGCCCCGCCCCGCACGAGGCCGGCATGACGCCCAACCGCTTTCGTGAACGTGTCAAGGATGGCGCCGCTTTCACCATGCTTGCGCACGCGCAGGCAGATCGCCTCAGATTGGAGGTCCACTAAACGTCAAACTCCAATCCACTCTCCGTGTAGCGCGCTTTGTCATCCATCCAGTTCTCCCGGACCTTCACGAACAAAAAGAGATGCACGCGTCGCCCGAGCCAGTCTTCCATTTCCTTTCGTGCCGCCGCCCCAATCGCTTTGACAGTGGCGCCGCCCTTGCCCAGCACGATGCCTTTCTGTGTGCCGCGACGAACATAGATGATCTGGTCAACTTTCACGGAGCCGTCTTTCTTCTCCGTCCATTTTTCCGTCTCCACCATGGAATGGTAAGGCAGTTCGTCATGCAGGCGCAGGAACAGTTTCTCCCGCGTAATCTCTGCCGCCATGAGGCGCATAGGAATGTCTGCGGCCTGATCTTCGGGGTAGAGTAGCGGACCCTCTGGCATAGCCTCGGCCAGATAAGCCGAGAGATCGGCCACGCCGTCACCCGTCGTCGCACTGATCACAAAGATGCGCTCATAGACGCTACCTTTGTCAAAGTTAGCGATCATGGGGAGAGTCGCTTCGACAGGTAATGTATCGAGCTTATTCAGCACTAAGACGGCATTTTTGCTTTCGCGTTTCGTTAAGCCCTCCATAACACGAGCCGTATCTTCATGGGCGAGACGGTCTTGGGCGTTGCCTTCGCCAATTTGGTGCCGATGATACGCTCCGGCATCGACGACATGAACGACAACATTCGCATCATCGGCCCCCGTCCACGCGGCGTGGACCATAGACTTAGCGAGTCGGTCCTGCTTCCGCGGCGCGAATATCCCGGGTGTGTCCACCAGGACAACCTGGCTACGCCCGTCAGTCGCGGTCTTGAGCATTGCAATCGCGCGAATTTGGAACCGCGTCGTTTGAACTTTATGCGTCACGATAGACACTTTTTCACCAACCAACGCATTGGTCAGCGTACTTTTCCCCGCATTAGGGGCACCGACGATCGCTGCAAAACCGCTGCGCGTTGTTGGCTTAGTCATTCCACGTCTCTATCAAATGCAAGGCAGCAAAGCGTTCGGCATCGCGTTTGGACTTACCCGACCCACGCTCAATACCTTTGCCTTTCACCTGAACTTCGACAACGAATAGCGGTTGGTGATCGGGCCCGGAACGCTCGACGATGCTATATTTGGGTAATCCATGTCCATCCGCCATCGCCATTTCTTGCAATTTCGTTTTGGGGTCTTTGGCGGAGCGCGACACGACTTTCATGAATTCAGGCATCCAATGCGTCGTATAGAAAGCCTGGGCCGCGTCTAAGCCACCATCTAGATAAATCGCCGCCATCAAGGCTTCGCACGCATCGCCGAGGATGCTTTGCTTTTCCCGACCGCCCTGTTTTTCTTCTGACGGGCTCATCAGTAGCGCGTCACCCAAACCGATATGACGCGCGATCTTGGCGCACATTTCCTTACGCACGAGTGCATTTAGACGTCTGGCCAGCGTTCCTTCAGGTTCCTGACTATAGTCAAATAAGGCGCGAGCGGTAAGCAAGCCCAAGACTCGATCACCGAGAAATTCTAGTCTTTCATTACTGGGCCGTGTTGATTGACCATCGCCGTAAGAACTATGTCGCATCGCCCGTACCGCCAAGGCCCGATCTTTGAAGACATAGCCAATTCGCACCTCTAGCGCGGCGACACGTTTATAGCGTTGTTCATCCAGCGGTTGGTTCATCAGCGCACAGGTTTAAAAAAACGATCACCCCGGAAATTTAGCCAGGTCCAAGGTTTAAACAGGGCGAAATCTTCATTCACAGACAGCAGAATGAACTCTGCGCGCCCAATGATATTTTCAGCCGGAACATATCCGACGATCGTCCGGCTATCGCCAGATCGATCACGATTATCGCCCATCATGAAGTACTGACCCGCGGGGACGGTAAAAATACCCGTATTGTCCGACGTGCTATTCTTTTGGAGGTCGTAGGTCGGATAAGGGTGCTCATACCCGGGCAAGGTTTCGATCAGCCTTTCGACAACGAACTCGCCCCTTGCGACGCCTTTATCGAGGTAGACAAAATCTTCTGTTCCGACAAATTCCGTCGGAACCGCCTCGCCGTTCAGCCAAAGTCGCCCCTCAATCATCTGTACACGATCGCCAGGGACACCAATCACCCGCTTGATATAGTTTTCATTGACGCCTTCAGGGCGAAACACAATCACATCACCACGCTCTGGCCCCCGCCCTAGGAAGCGGCCTTTTACATCAGGAAAAGGCAAAGGCTTGGCGGCGAACTTGCCATACCCAACGGAATATTTTGATGTAATGACGTAGTCGCCCTCCAGAAGACCCGGATACATTGACGGCGATGGAATGGTGAAAGGCTGGAAGATGAACGTCCGCAGCACGAAAGCAATCCCCAAAGCCCACACAATGGTCGAGAGGAACTCTTTAATCCCGCCCTTCTCTTCTTCCGAGTCTGTCGGGCTTTTATCGGCTTTTTCGCGTTTCAGGCGTTTTAACATAAGTGACGTCTATCAGGCTGGTCGCGCTTCCACCACCGCAAAGGCCACGGCAAAATCACGTTCGTCAGAAAGCGTCAAATGCACGGTCGCGACGCATCCTTCGGGGATGATGCTATCTAAACGATCTTGCGCCCCGCCATGCAAGATCGCGCGCGGTCGACCGGACGGATCATTGACAACTTCGACGTCATGCCAAGATAAAGCCCCCGACTCCGGCGTTGCCAGCGCTTTGGCAACCGCTTCTTTCGCTGCAAAGCGTTTCGCCAGACACGGCACAGGATCGGGTCGAGCCAGGCACTTTTCCCGCTCACTGCTTGTGAAGGCTTTATTTGCGAACCTATCAGGGTGACGATCATAGAGATCGCGAATACGACGAATATCGCAAATATCGGTGCCAATCCCCAGGATCATATCTATCCAATCCGCGACTGTCGAATAATCGACGCCATGCGTTGAATAGCGGGACCGAGACCCAAGAAGACGGCTTCACCAATGACGAAGTGTCCGATATTAAGCTCAACCGCTTCTGGGATCGCCGCGATCGGACCGACATTATCAAATGTCAGACCATGACCGTAATGGACTTCAAGACCTGCCTCTGCGGCGAACCTTCCGCCGTCTTGCAGGCTTTGCAAAATTTCTTCGGCGCGTTTCTGATCGCCATCATCAAGTGCGTGCGCATAGGCCCCTGTATGAAACTCAACCACTTTGGCGGCGGTACGTGAAGCCGCGTCGACTTGGCGTTCAACCGCCTCAATGAATAGCGAAACACGCGCGCCATTTTGTGCCAGGTCGTCAATCAAAGGGACAAGACGGTTATGCTGCCCCGCAACATCCAGCCCGCCTTCTGTCGTCCGCTCTTCACGACGTTCCGGCACGAGGCAAACCGCGTGAGGTTTGATCCGCTTAGCGATGGCAACCATCTCTTCCGTCGCCGCCATTTCAAAGTTAAGTGGCACATTTCGTTCCAAGCAGAGGGCTTGCAGCCTTTCCATATCCGTATCGCGAATATGACGGCGATCTTCACGAAGGTGCGCCGTAATTCCGTCTGCACCCGCGTCCATCGCTATTTCTGCCGCTTTCACTGGGTCGGGGTGATCTCCGCCACGCGCGTTTCGGATCGTTGCGACATGGTCGATGTTAACCCCAAGCCGGACAGCCCCGCCACGACGCTGCATTATTTAAGGCCTCGACTACCGGGCTTAATCGCCTCTTGCTTAGCAAGGTCGCTGGGCAAATCATCAGGATCGTAATCTGGGAAACGTCGCGCTGCGAGGCTAATCAATGGTACGCCAATATCCGCCGTCCCGCCCGAGCGATCAAAGATACAGCACCCAGCAATAACGTCGCCTCCAGCCGCAGTAATAGCCGATATGGTTTCGCGAGAAGATAGGCCGGTCGTGACAATATCTTCGACCATGAGGACCTTGGCATTCTGGTTCAGAGAAAAGCCGCGACGCAATGTAAAGGCTCCATTTTCGCGTTCCATAAACATGGAATCCAAACCCATTTGACGCGCCATTTCATAGCCGGGAATAACCCCGCCCATGGCAGGCGCAATGATAACGTCCGGCTGAACATCAAGCGTTGTTTTGACTTTATCCGCTAATGCGGCGCAAAGCGTTTCGGTCAGACGCGGGTTTTTGAAAATTAGCGCTTTTTGTAAAAAAACGGGCGAACGCCGGCCTGACGATAAAATGAAATGCCCTTCTAGCAGCGCTCCCGCTTCACGGAACACATCCAACACATCATCTGTGTTCATTCTATTTCTCTCCGGGCGTAAGTTCACGGGTTCGTTCGACGGAAACCACAAAAGGCGATGTCCTTAACGCAGCGATGATGGCAAGCAAGTGCCGATTGTCACGAACTTCCAAATCAAAGCGCATATCAAAAAACGCTGGGCTTCGCTGCAAGGTTTTAATGTTGAACAGATTGCCTTGGTTTTCACCGATGATCCGTGTCACATCGGCAAGCGCGCCCGGTACATGCTCGACCGTTGCGAGCAGCCGTGCTGAAGACGCTGTCTTCTCAGCTGCACGACGCCAGCCCAAGTCAATCCAAAGTTCATGATCGATATCGCGTTTTGCGAGTTCTTCACAATCGATCGTGTGAATATCAATGCCGGACGCAGAGCTTTGTACGCCAACAATTCTGTCCCCTGGGATAGGTGAACAGCAATGCGAGAGGTGCAAGCCAACACCGGCACGCAATCCCTCACCTTTGACATAAAGGCGCACAGACCGGTTATCGATGAAATCTCGGTTGGCCATGACGGCATCGAGATCGCGGTCCTTCATTGCCGGAAAGACTGCAATCATAAAGTCGTTCATCGAGAGATCGCCACGGCCGAGTTGTTCATACACGTCTTGAACCGTTTCAACGCCGAGCTTTTTTGTGACCTCGGCCAGAGCTTTCTCGGAAAAGGGCTGGCCCTCCCGGGTGAAAGCATGTTCGGCAAGAAGCGATCCGATCCGACGAAACTCCTCGACCTCACCTTCCCGTGTCAGGCGTCGCAGGGCTGAACGGGCCCGCCCTGTGACGACCATGTTTTGCCAGCCATCTTGCGGCTCTGCTGTTCCGCCTCGGACGATGGACACAACGTCGCCGTTTTGCAGGCGTGTCCGCAAGGGCACGTCACGACCATTCACAATCGCCCCCACACAGGTATCGCCAATCCGTGTGTGAACGGCATAGGCAAAATCGATTGGCGTAGCACCGCGAGGCAGAGCGATCAGGTCACCTTTTGGGGTAAATGTGAACACCTGGTCGGTGAACATTTCCAGCTTGGCATGCTCGAGAAACTCCGCCGCGTCGCCGGACCGTTCCATAATCTCGACAAGGTCACGGATACGCCGCAGCGAGTCCCCCCCGGACGCGCGGGCTTTTTCCGGATCATAGGCATAAGACTGATCTTTATAGGTCCAGTGTGCGGCCACGCCGCGTTCGGCCACGTCTTCCATTTCTTCGGTACGGATTTGAATTTCAACGCGACGGTTGAGGGGCGTCCGAATGGTCGTATGCAAGGACCGATAGCCATTGGGCTTTGGAACACTGATGAAATCCCGAAAGCGAGAGGGGACGGCCCGATAGTGTTTATGCAGAACGCCCAGTGCCTTGTAGCAATCCTCATCGGTCAGAGTGAGAATACGAAAGGCGTAAAGATCGGCGATATCATCAAATCCGATATTTTGGCGCTCTAGTTTCCGCCAGACCGCAAAAGGCCGTTTCTCTCGCCCATAGATGCGCACATCCATTCCGACGTCATCGAACAAGTTACGCAGCGCAACGCTGACTTCGCTGATCGCATCGCCTTGCGCACTTCGCCAGGCATCCAATCGTTTGGCAATACCTTCATACGCATCCGTATTCAGATGCAGAAAGGACAAGTCTTCCAATTCAGAGCAGATGCGGTCTACCCCGATACGCCGCGCAAGGGGCGCGTATATTTCCAAGGTCTCGCGCGCTATCCGCTCACGGGACTCCGGCTTGGGGTGATGCGAGAGCGTGCGCATATTATGCAGCCGGTCACACAGCTTTACGAGCAGAACACGCACATCATTCGCCATAGCCAGAACGAATTTCTGGAAGTTCTCAGCTTGCTGTCGCTCTCGCGATATTGATCCCGACTGCGTTAGCGCCAGCTTGGACAGCTTTGTCACACCATCGACGAGACTGGCGATCTCCGGGGTAAACTCGTCTGCCAGCTCTTCTTTGCTTGTGTCCGTGTCTTCCAAAACATCATGGAGAAGCGCCGTGCAAACAGAGGCTACATCCAAGTGCAGCGACGCCAATATACCCGCGACTTCAATCGGGTGTGCAAAATAGGGATCGCCCGAATGGCGTTTTTGTTGACCGTGGGCGCGGACCGTGAAGATATAAGCTTTATTGAGCAAGGCTTCATCAGCCGAGGGATCATACGCTTTGACCCGCTCGACCAGTTCATACTGGCGCAAATAGGTCTGTGGACCCGCTTTAATCCCTGTGATCGTATTCACGACGCAGCTATAACGTCCAGCCAAGAAAAAAGCCACCGGCGCAATGCCGATGGCTGTATGTCACATTCGGTCAAACGAGACCGGTTTTAAAAGCGCGAACTACTGTCGTTATCACGGTCACCTTGCAAAGCCCGAAGCAGATCAGCTTCTGTCATTTCCTTTGGCTTGCTGTCCCCCTGCTCAATCGCAAGGACAGGCGCCATGTCGGCTTCGTCTTCTTCAGGCAGGTCGTCATCAGTAATGACGCGCTGCAGATTTGACACTAAGCTTTCCCGCAAATCGTCCAGCTCTAAATTGCCTTCGGCCAATTCACGCAGAGAGACGACTGGCGTTTTGTCATTGTCCCGATCGACTGTGAGCGACGCGCCAGCACTAATATTGCGGGAACGGTGTGCGGCAAGCAAAACAAGGTCGAAACGGTTTGGGATTTTTTCGACGCAATCTTCAACGGTAACGCGGGCCATAGGATCTCACCATTTCAGTGATTAGCAAAGACCGCGCACTTAAGGCGTTGAAACACGAAATGCAAGAAATCGTCGCACGTGGACAGCACGTGTTTCAAACAGCAAATCTGGCGTCAGAAATATCCGATCAGATGGTTTCAAAAAGCTCCGGATGAGCCGCCGCCGTCGCCGCTTCTTTTGGCAGGTAACACGATACATGCGTCCCGTGGCCTTCGACACTGTCAAGTTCGACCCAGCCGCCGTGGCGCTCGATAATGCGTTGAACAAGCGTGAGTCCCAGACCCACCCCTCCACGCGAACTTTCAAATGATTCAAATACTTGAGACTGTTTTTCAAGGGGGATGCCTACACCCGTATCGCGCACCCAAATCCGCACACCTCCACCACGTGAACGCTCTGCACCCAACTCAATGAAGCCTCCCGGCTTGGTAAATCGCAGCGCATTCGTAAGAAGGTTGTAGACGACCTGTTTCATCCGGGTCTCATCACCACGAATTTTACCAATATCTTCGGGACAGACGATATCGAGCGTAATGCGCGTATCATCGGCTTTCGTCGCCACATAATCGAGAGAATTGTCAAGCAAGGAATAGATATCGACATCCCCCAATTCGAGATCGAGTTTATCCGCTTCGATCGCGGCAATGTCTAAGATATCATCAATCGCTTTTGCCAGATCCTGCGAGGCGCTTTGCACGGCAAAAACGTACTCGCTTTGCTTGTCGTTCAATTCGCCAGCGCCACCATTTTGAAGAAAATCGCTGTAGCCAGAGATCGTGGTCAACGGGGTGCGGAGTTGATAGCTCACATGCCCGACAAACTCACTCTTCATGCGATCCGCATCTTCCAGCGCTTCTGCGCGCTCGCGCAATGCCCGCTCTGTTTGACGTGATGCCGTGACATCATTCCAGACGACGAGGGTCGCTCCATCCGGCAAAGGCCGCGATAGCCATTGCAGGACACGATCATCGCTGCGCGTGATCTCTCCATTCATGTAACGTCGCACTTCGGGATTAGGGTCGGTCGCCCGGGCCTTTAAGTCCGTCCAGAAGTCTACGTCGCGATAGAGCGGTAGGCAGAGTTTTGCCAACGCCGAAAAACGCGGAGAGTCTTTCAGTTGCTCATCCGAAAGACCCCATATCTTCCCGAAGGCACTATTGTGCAGACGCAGACGCCCATCCGTCCCGAACACAGCAATCCCTTCTGAAAGGTTGTCCAATGTCGCGCGCTGCACATTGATTAGCGTACCGAGCTGGCTTTTTAAGACCATTCTGTCTGTGACATCATTGAACAAAAGACTGATGCCGCCTTCCGGGTCGCGCATATAGGCACAACGCAATATGCGGCCATCGGAAAGCGTCCAAAGCTTATCCGGGAGCTCATCAGGAAAGTCTGTATAGAGCGCAAGCTGGGTCTGTTTCCACGCTTTATAATCCGCGTGTGGCTCTAGCTGATCTGACTCGCGCAAACGATCCAAAACGGCACCATGGGTCGGTTTTCCATCAAGGAATTGCGGCTCTAGTTTAAACATCGTTGCAAAGGCCGTGTTGCAACTCCTCAAACTTTGGTCGGGACGGAAAGACGCGACCGCCTCGTCCATATTATTTAGCAAGAGCTGATTGGATTTAACGCGAACCTCCAACCCTCTTCGCAAGTCCTCTAATTCCGTAGCATCAATGGCAAGGCCCGCAACACCGCCGCTTACGGAAAACAGATTGACCGTCATAGGCACACGCTGACCGTCCGCCAATGTTATTGGTCGTTCTTTTGCGATGGCCCGACCCGTGTCCAACACGGCCAAAGCATCCGTTTGCGCGACCCCGTCTAGATGGATTTGTTGCTCTAAAACATCGCGCAAGTCCTTGGCCCCGACCGCGCGGATATAAGCTGGATTTGCCCAGTTAATTTGTTTTGAACCGGATAGACGCCACATTGGATAGGGCGCACGACCCATCATTTCGACAAATGCAATTGGTTCAACTTCGGCGGTTAGACGCGAGGTTTCAAAACGGGAAATCGCTGTACGTTCATCCTCACCCCGAATGCTGGCATCTTCTAGCCAAAGCACTAACTGACGCCCCGCGACCGTTCCGTCCGCTTCGATTACATTGCCTTCTGGCAGAACAATAGAGACAGCAAAGGGGTCGCCCGATTGATGGAGGTGTCCCAATAATGTTCGCAAAGTTGGCGTTTCCGGTTGATCTGAAATTGTATCAAGATCGGCGAGCGCGCTTAGAACACGCATAGCGACATCTTTGTGCCGCCCGTCATTCGAAAATCGTAAAATCGAGGCCAGAGCCGCAGGAGATCCATAGACGCGCGGGCTCCCAAAATTATCCTCACCTAAAGCGACGCCTTTATCCCAAACCAGGACGAGCCCTGGATAAGCCCCAAAGACTGCATCATACTGACCGAGCCGCTTATCAAGCTCCTGCGCGCGCCTCTTCCACCTTGTCTCAGCCTTGGCGGTTTTACGAAGCAGCAAGAGGACGACAATCGTCATCAGAACAGCCAAAGCCACGCTGACGATCGTTACAGATAGGTTCGTGTCGACTGAGGCGAAATCCACGCTGGCACTTACCCTCCCTCAGTAAAGCTCCCCAATAACGCGAATATCAGGCTCGGCTTTCCCCTTTACGCTACCGTGCGCAGAGTCCTGTGGGAAGGCAATCTTGGGACTTTATGCAGGCGCTTGAATAACATCGCAGATCTTTTCAACCACATCCGAAATGATGACCTCGTCATCGCCTTCCGCCATAACGCGAATAACAGGTTCCGTTCCGCTTGCGCGCACCAAAATACGGCCCGTCCCCGCCAATCGATCATTTTGTGCCGCAATCACAGCTTTCACCGCAGGCCTGTGCAAGGGTTTTTCACCCGTGAAACGAACGCTCTTCAAATTCTGTGGCACAGGCGCAAAAACGCGAAAGTGCGTGTCGCTATCCGCCCCTGCCCTGACGAGAGAGGCCGCCAGCATCAACGCCGTCAGACACCCGTCGCCAGTCGTCGCATAATCTGTGATCAAAATATGGCCAGAAGGTTCGCCGCCAATAGTCGCGCCAATGTCTCGCATGGTCTTTGCGACATGACGGTCGCCGACTGGCGTACGATGGAACGCAAGACCCTCGGCCGCGCACCAATTTTCCAAACCCAAATTCGCCATGACGGTTGACACCAAGGCCTTGGCCGCAACCCCTCCATTCGCTTTCGCATCAAGGGCGAGGCGCGCAATAATCTGATCGCCGTCAATCGGCTTCCCTGAGCCTGTCACGGCAAGAATACGATCCGCATCCCCGTCCAAGGCAAACCCGACATCTGCACCGGTTTCGATGACTTTATCGATCAATGCGTCAGGCGCGGTAGAGCCAACACCGGCATTTATGTTTTTCCCATCGGGATGCGCACCGACACTCACCACGTCTGAGCCCAGTTGCTCAAAGGCTTTGGCCAAGATGGAATGACCCGCACCGTTCGCCGCATCGACGGCTACCTTCAAAGTTGAAAGGTCATTCGTCCCCAGGGCAGAAAGAATATGGGACAAGTAAGCTTCCGCGGCTTTGTTATCATCTTTTACTGCCCCATTTTCACCACTCGGAGCAGGCGTCGTCTCAATAAGTCTCTCTAAGGCGGTCTGATCTGCATCTGATAGTTTCTGACCATCCGGAGAAAAGAGCTTCACGCCATTATCGTGCCAAGGATTGTGTGAGGCGGTAATCATAATACCGAGCTTCGCCTTGTGCTGTCCCGTCAACCATGCCGTGGCCGGGGTCGGCACCACGCCCAATCGAATAACATCGACGCCAAATTGGATCAGCTGTGCTTGCAAGCGGCTTTGAATATTCGGGCCACTTTCGCGAGTGTCACGTCCAATGACAACGCGGCCTCCCGCTCCGACAAAAGCGCCGATTGCCGCGCCCATTCGATCAAGGCCTGCATCGGAGAGTTTGCCTTCCCCTGCACGACCGCGAATACCGTCTGTCCCAAAAAAGCTCACGCTTACCCCTTAATCGCTGTCTTGAGTGGAATTCGGGACTAACGGAAGCCCCATGAATATCACGTGAGCCGTTAGCTGCCCAGACTGACTTCGCCAAGCCGATATCGGATAAGAACTCGGCAATTTAACAGCGCCCCGCTGGGCGGCGGCGCAAATGACCATGTCTCAACGGCGCGCAACGTCGCAGCTTCGAAAACACCTTCAGGCAAAGCGCGCTCAATCTCCGCATCAGAAATGGATCCATCTGCCGCAATATCAAGGCGCGCAATCGTCCAGCCTTGCTGTCCATTGCGAAAGGCCCGTCTTGGATACTCCGGCAGGTCGAGCTCAACGGCAGCCAGGGCCTCCCCACCAATGCAATCCTCTGGATCAGCATAACCCTTGACGTATGGATCAGGGGGATATTGGCTCTGCGGCATGAAAAAGTCTGGCGTCGCGCACCCAGCAAGACTGAAGGTAAGCGCGAAGATAGCGCAGCGCTTCACTGCGCCTCTCCAAACCGGTCTTCAACCAGTGTTGTAAGCGCTTTAATCGCGGCCTGAGCTTCTTTCCCCTCGGCGATAACGGTGATCTCTTCGCCGAACGCTGAACCCAGCAGCAGTAATTCCATTACGCTATCTGCCTCTACAGTTTCCGCACACACATCATTGTGACTTTGCACCCAGACCCGTGCGTCGAAGCGACCGACAGTTTCCATGAAGGCATGGCTCGCCCGCGCATGTAGACCGCGCCTGTTCGAAAGGGTCAGGCGCACCGTGGCACGCGGTGCGCTTCCGGGCGCAGGAACGGCACAATTTAAAGCCATAGTTATTCTTCCCCCGCGAGGATACGAGACGCGATGGCGATATAGCGTTGGCCGGCATCTTTTCCCTTAACGGATGCGTCAGCCAGTGACGCTTCGCGGCGGGCTTCGGCTAATTTGATCAGCATAGGAAGATTGACCCCGGCCAGGACTTCGACTTTGTTTTCGCGCAACATCGAAATCGCTAAGTTAGAGGGCGTCCCTCCGAACATATCTGTCAGCAGGATGACGCCCCTACCGGTATCCACCGCTGCGACAGCTTTGCGGATATCCTCTCGACGTCTTTCCATATCGTCGTCAGGGCCAATACAAATCGTTTCCAGGGCTTCCTGGGGACCGACCACATGCTCAGTCGCGCGCTTCAATTCCGTAGCGAGCGCGCCATGCGTCACGATTACAAGGCCAATCATGCAGTCTGAATCTTTCGCTTCATCCTTTCGCTAAAACGAAAAAGAGAGGGCGCGGCAAGAGCTTAATTGCACCCATTAAGCCTTACGGCGTTTTGGCGCATCTGGCCCCCCGCCGCGTGTTTGCCGGGGAAGTTTCACGATAAATCGTGCGCCGACGACATTCTCTTCTTCATCGAAGCGGTTTTCCGCCCAGATTTCACCCTTATGGGCCGCAATAATCTGACGACATATCGCCAGGCCGAGTCCAGAGTGACTGCCGAATTGCGCCCCCTTTGGGCGTTGCGTGTAAAAGCGTTCAAAAACAGTTTCGAGATTGCCCGCCGGTATGCCGGGACCATCATCATCAACGCAAATCGTGACCGCCGCCTCTGTTGCGCTCGCGCCGACCCGGACCTCACCTTCTGGTGCGGAGAAAGTCAGGGCATTATCGATGAGGTTTCGAAGCACTTGCGCAAAGGGCGTTTCAAATGCGCGGATAAAGACGGCCGCCTCTAGTTCAGACACATTCCTAACAATGGCCGCACCTGTTTTCGTCTGTTCGTAAAACGTGACGATATTGTGGATGACATCACCAATATCAAGGATTTGCACCGTGTCCTTGGCCAAATTAGCGTCAACTTTCGAGGCGTGACTAATGTCCGTGATGAGGCGGTTCATCCTAGAGACGTCTTGCTGAATAATATCGATAAGTTGCGCACGCTGTTCGTCAGTTTTTGCAACCCGCAAAGTGTCAGACGCCGATCGCAGGCTCGTCAGTGGGTTCTTAATTTCATGGGCCACATCTGCGGCGAAATTCGCAATATCATCAACGCGGTTATAAAGTCCCTTCGTCATATCCCGCATAACGAGAGAAAGATCGCCCACTTCGTCGCGCCGGCGCGATAAATCTGGGATGACATCATACTTTTGCGGATTTCGGGCGACTTGCTCTGCGGCCCGCGCCAAACGGCGCATTGGCAGAGTAATGAATAAGACCAGTAAGAATGATGATAAAAGCGCTGCCAAAAGGGCCAAACCGATAATAGGCGCGAGCGCCCGGCGCTCCGCCGCAACAATGCTCGCGACATCATTACTTTCGACGGTCACGACCCCCAAAACCTGACTTACGCGCGTCACCGGTAGGGAGGCGATCACCAAGAGCTGGTCATCAATATCATAACGCGGCCCAGCGATTTCATCTCCATCCAACACGGCGCGTGTTTCAAGCCGTAAGTCTCTGCGTAGGGCATCACGACGACGTTCCCGCCAAGGAAGATCGTGAAGCTGTTCATTAAACCAGACCTGTGTGCGCTCTCGCCACCGCTTCGTCGCAGGTTCAGCAGGCGTATCCTCTGTGATAATCGGATCAAGTTCACCGACTTCGATCGTGTCGTTTAATCGTGTTGTATCCGCGACAACCTGTCCGCTGCGATCAAACAGGCGAACCCGCATGCCTTCGGGCACAGCAACGCCGCGGAGGA
>CAZSUW010000009.1:1745-44328 GCA_964610115.1 uncultured Algimonas sp. | reverse complement strand
TGGAAATGACCTTGAACAGGCCCCGGCAATAAATGCCGGGGACGGGGATTGTTTTGCGCTTGGAGTCGGTCTCATCGTTTTCGCCGCTCGCGCGGCGAGGTCCTTCGGACGCTAACAGAAAGACACCATGCTCGCTTCGCTGCGCGTGCTGCCTTTCTGTTGTAGGCCAACTTCCGGCCAGATCAGCCGTTTTGACTACGGTGCATCATCATCGCATCGGCCAGCGCACAGGCCATCATCGCCTCCGCAACGGGCACAGCGCGGATGCCGACGCAGGGGTCGTGGCGGCCTTTGGTGACGACCTCGACTTCGTTCCCGTCGGCGTCGATACTTTGCGTGGGCGTGAGCATGGAGGAGGTGGGCTTGATGGCGAGGCGGGCGACGATGGTGTTGCCGTTGCTGATCCCACCCAAAATTCCGCCGGAATGGTTGGCGAGGAATTCCGGCTTGCCGTTCGTGCCCATGCGCATTTCGTCTGCATTGTCTGTGCCTTTGGCGCGGCCTGCCGCAAAGCCATCGCCGATTTCAACGCCTTTCACGGCGTTGATCGTCATCAGGCCGGCCGCGATTTCGCTGTCCAGCTTGGCATAGATCGGCGCGCCCCAGCCGGGCGGGACGCCGTCTGCGTGGACTTCGACAATCGCGCCGACGCTATTGCCGTCTTTGCGGATGCGATCGAGGTAAGATTCCCACGCTTTGGCTGCGACCGGGTCCGGGCACCAAAACGGGTTGTCATTCACCGTGTCCCAGTCCCAACGGCTGCGGTCGATGTCTTGGTCGCCGATAGAGATGACAGCGCCGCGGATTTTGACATCTGGAATAATCTTGCGCGCAATCGCGCCTGCCGCGACGCGGTTAGCGGTTTCTCGCGCGCTGCTTCGTCCGCCGCCGCGATAATCGCGGTGGCCATATTTGGCGTCATAGGTGTAATCGGCGTGCCCGGGGCGATAGCGCTTCTTGATCTCTGAATAGTCTTTTGAGCGCTGATCAACATTTTCGATCATCAGGCTGATCGGTGTGCCGGTCGTCATCCCTTCGAAAACGCCGGACAGGATTTTCACAGCGTCCGGCTCACGGCGCTGCGTGACAAAGCGGGACGTGCCGGGGCGGCGCGCGTCTAAGAAGGGCTGAATGTCGGCTTCTGTCAGGCTGAGGCGTGGCGGGCATCCATCCACAACGCAGCCAATGGCGGGTCCGTGGGATTCCCCCCAGGTCGTGACGCGAAACAGGCGGCCAAATGTGTTAAAAGACATAGGGGCGCGCTTAGCGGGGCTTTTGCGAAAGCGCTAGAGACAGGCGGTCTTAAAATTGCGGCCTGAAAAGCGGCGCGTCCCTAAAATCTGCGACCTGCGGCTTGGACACGCATCATTTGCGGGGCGGGCGGGATCAGCGTTTCAAAGGCGGCTTTCGCCTGCATGAACGCACCGACATTGCCGTAGGGGCTATCAGGATGGAAAAACTTTGCCTTTTTGCGCCACGCGGCGCGAATATCGGCCTCGCGCGCATGCATGGGGCAGCCCAAAATCAGTAGCGCTTTTTGTCTGTTCATTTTTAACGCCCGTAAAATCACCTTAACCGAGCGCATTTGTGAGCGTATAGAGTCAACAGCGTCCTAACCGACGTGGTTAACAAGTTATTTTTTCAGGTTTTTTTGATGACAGCGATTCCGGCCACACCGACCAAAGCTGATTATGCGTCCGAACCGGACCATCCGTTGGACTGGCTAGAGGCGACAGACCCGATCGCCCTGTTTGAAGATTGGTTGGCCACAGCCGGGAGGACGGAGCCGAATGATCCCAATGCGGTCTCGCTGGCGACCGTTGATGCGGACGGGATGCCGGATGTGCGTATCCTTCTTTTGAAAGGTCTCTCGGAGGCCGGCTTTGACGTTTACACAAATAGCCATTCCGCCAAGGGGCAGCAGTTGGAAGCTAATCCGCGCGCCGCGCTCTGCTTTCACTGGAAGACGCAACGCCGCCAAGTGCGCGTGCGGGGGTCTGTGGTGAAAGTCGGGGAGGCTGGGTCGGACGCCTATTTCGCCAAACGCGCGCGCGGCTCGCGCCTGTCAGCCTGGGCGTCACAGCAATCGCGCCCGGCCAAAGACCGCGATGAGCTGATGGACGCTATGGCCAAGACGGAAGCGCGCTTTGCGGGCGAAGACGTGCCGCGCCCGCCGCATTGGTATGGCTACCGTATTGTGCCGGAGACCATTGAGTTTTGGCAGGACGGGGCTTTTCGCGTGCACGACCGCATTGTTTTCACCCGCGATGGTGACGGCCAAGAGAAGGGGTGGAAGACGACTCGTCTTTATCCTTAAGCTGGGTTAGGGAGGCGCATGACTGAGACAGAATTGAGTGTAAGCACAGTGAAAACAGAAAGCCGTGCGGGGTTGCAGACCTTGCGCAAATGGGCCGTAAAGTTAGCGCTGTTCTTTGCGATCGCCGCGCCGCTTAATTTCATGCTGGCCGGAATCGGCGCGAAACTTGGTCTCTGGAATTGGCAATTTGGTCTGGGGACGCTGACAAGGCAGGTCGGGCCCCTCCTGCTGATCGGGGCGTTGGTGACAGGTGTGATTGCTTTCTTTATCGCGATTCTCGTGAAGCCGCGAAAAGGGATTGTGATCGCCTTGGCGGCCATCTTAATTGGCATTGCCGGATTTGGTCGATTGATGGCGGTGCAGAATACCGTCGCCAACCTGCCGTTTATTCATGATGTCACAACCGACACGGAAGACCCGCCTATGTTTGGGGCCGTCATTATGGCCGAGCGGAACGAAACAGAGGGCGTGAATACAGTCGATTATGCGGGCAAAACCGCCCCAGCGACGATGGCGGACGGAACGCGCGGCGAGAAGCTCGTCTCTGCGCTGCAAACCCAAGCCTATCCGGAAATTCGCACACTGGTTCTCTCTGATAGCGAAGAGGTCGTTTTTGGCCGCGCTGAACAGCTGGCCAAGGATATGGGCTGGGCCATTAAGGAAGCCGATCTGGAATCTGGTCGGATCGACGCGACAGACACGACATTCTGGTATGGTTTCAAAGATGATGTGACGATCCGGTTGCGTCCGGCGGCTGGGGGCGGGACCCGCGTCGATGTGCGCTCCGTCAGCCGCGTCGGAGGTAGCGACCTCGGCGCAAACGCAAAGCGCGTGGGCGAGTTTTTAGACGCGCTGGCGCGCTAAACCAGCGCGTAAGTTTGGCGCAGGCCGTCAGGGCCGTCTGCGGTGACACGTCCGCTTTTTCGCATATGAATCAAGTGGCTAAGCACGCTATGGGCGGCGGCCGGATGCAAGCGTTTGTCCACATCCGCATAGAGGGAGGCGACCATATCGGTGATATTGGTCAGTCCCTTAGCCAGCGCGCCCTCAATCTGCGCTTCGCGGGCGCGGCGATGATCTATATAGGCCTGCACAAAGGGGCGGACCTCTGTAATCGCCGGGCCGTGGGTGGGGCGGATCGTGTCAAAATCCATCTCTAAGACACGTTCCAGACTGGCCAGATAATCGCCCATATCCCCATCGGGCGGGGAGACGACAGATGTGCTCCACCCCATGATATGATCGCCGGAAAATAGCGTGTTTTCTTCCGCTAAAGCGTAGCAGAGATGGTTGGAGGTATGCCCCGGCGTGTGAATGGCGGTGAGCGTCCAGTCTGAGCCTTTGAACGTCTCACCATCGCGGATTTCGACATCGGGTTTGAAGGAGAGATCATCGCCGGCTTCGAGCCGGATTTCCCCGCCCTGGGGGGCAACAGGCTGTGTGCCGTAACCATAGACTTTGCAGCCATGTTTCGCGGCGAGCGGCGCAGCGCCGGGACTGTGGTCGATATGGTGGTGTGTGACCAAAACATGGGTGACGCGTCGGCCTTCTAGGGCTGTATCCAGCGCGGCTTGGTGTTTGGGTGTAGCCGGGCCGGGGTCGATGACGCAAACATCTTCATTGCCGCCGATGATAAAGACACCGGTCCCCGTGTAGGTAAAGGGTCCGGGATTGTCCGCGATGACACGGCGCACACGCGCTGACAGTTGATCTGCGATGCCGTAGTCGAACGAAAATTCTCTAACGAACGGAATTCCCATGGTCCCGACGCATACCTTTCTTCATGGCGCTAGGCGGGTTTGATTCCAGCCGTCGCGTTTCTTTATCGCGTTACGGGGCGTAAGTGACAAGGTCTAGTCACGAGTTTATGCCAAGTCTGTGAGCCGCAGCGCTAACGACGGCGACGCACACGAATAAAGGGGCCTTGGCCATCGACTTGTAAAAGGTAGGATCCCAGAGCCGCGCGTTTAATTTCGACCTGAACCGTGCCATCAGACACATTGCGCGGGATACGGGCCCGCGCTGTGTCTGTTTGTTCCCAAACCTGACCATTGGCGAGGAAGAAGCGCTGTTTCTTATAGCCAAACTCGCGCACAGCGCGGAGTGTTTCTATAATGTTGTCAACGTTAGCCTCGACGGGCGCTTGCTGTGCGCGCGCTGCGGCTTCGGCGAGAGCCTGACGTTCAGCGTCCTGGACAGCTGGGACGGCTTGTCTGGGCGCTTCAATGCCGGCAGCGGCCGTAAGCTCGGTCTGAACAGGGGCTGTGAGGGCATCGCGACCGGATATGCGAGGTGTAGCCGGTTTCGCGGCGCTGTCGACCGGTCTATCCTTTTCTTTTTCCCCGCCCCCAAAAATACCGCGCAGGCGCGACAAAGACGGCATTTCAAATCCGAAACCGTCTTTTTGAACCTCGGCCATCTCACTGCGATCCAATGTGATCAGCTCGCCCGAAGTCTGTGCTGCGCGCATCCGACCGACAGCTTGGTCATAGCAGGACAGGCGCTGGCCTTCATCCGCGATTGCGGCGCATTTATAAATGCCGTCAAGGACATCGTCTTGGGCGAAGGCGGTGGGCGCTATCAAAGCGATCGTGGCGGACAGGGCGAGAACACGGAGGGGACTAGTCATAGCGAAATCAGCTTTTCTGAACGGCATTAACGCCGAGTTTGCGCGTTCATAAGGCCGATGTCGAGCGTTAGCCGTGTTCAGACTGCAGAAAACTTCAACCAAGAGCCCATGGATTGGGCAAGATGCACCCTTGACGCGCGCATCGTGACAATAATGCAACATATAACGTAAAAGGACGGCCTTTTCTGAACTTTTCTTCAGTCTTTATCTTGCAGCGACCCGCAAGCTGACATTAACGGGGTGTTAGATGCGGAGGGGAGGTCCACCGCAAATTCACACTAAAGGGTTCAGAATGACAATTCTCGACAAGACACGTCTCTTACAGACGTCCATGCTCGCGGGACTGATGTTTGCCGTCACTCCGGCTTACGCGCAGGACAACACCACACCATCCAATAACGACACAGAAGTCGAAACGCTTGATGACGAGTTCGAAGACGAATTCGCGGAAGAAGAAGATCAGGTTATCGTGACAGGTTCACGCCTGCGTCGTGATGAATTCACTTCAGTTTCACCGCTTCAGGTTATTGACGGAGAGCTGGCACGTGACCTCGGTCTTGTTGATGCGGCTGATCTCTTGCAGCAAACAACGGTTGTTCAGGGCCAGCAAATCACAACCGGTCTTTCGACATCCGCCGGTCTTCTTTCAGACAGTGGTCCGGGATCTGCAACAGCGTCTCTTCGCGGTTTATCCGCTGATCGTACGCTTGTCTTGATCAATGGCCGTCGTCTTGCCCCAGCGGGTGTGCGCGGTGCGCCGTCTGCGCCAGACCTGAACTTGATCCCCGGTACGCTTGTTGATCGTGTTGACGTCCTGCTTGATGGCGCGTCATCGATTTATGGTTCAGACGCGGTTGCCGGTGTTGTGAACTATGTCTTGCAAACAGACTTTGAAGGTATCGAAGTCGACTTGTTCTCCGACCTGCCAACCTTGCGTGGCAATGCGGGTAGCACGCAAGTGGCGTCCGTCAAATTCGGCGTTTCCAACGATAAAGGCTTTATCAGCGGTGCCGTCGAGCATAGCCGCAGTGATGGCTTTACAGAGCGCGATATGGCCGACTTCTACGAGCCCTATTCTTATGGTTGTCGTGGTGTTATCCGTCAAAACACCCAAACCGGCGAGCTTTTCCGTCCCGATAACTGTGTGGGTTCCTTCGGTGCGGGCTCATCCTTTGCTGGTCCATTCGGCTTCTTGGGCTATGAAACGGGTCGTCAAGAAGCGGGCCTTCCACCCGGATTCTTCCGCATTGGCCTTTCAGGTAGCTTGATCCAGCCTGATGATCCGAATGGCCAAGCGCTATTGATCTTCCCTGAAGAACTCGACGCGGCTTTCGTGCCAGATTTTGAACGCACAAGCCTGTTCACCTTCGGTGAGTATGACACAGGTCTTTATGGGGACATGACAGCTTATTTCGAAGCGTCCTACGCAGAGCGCCGCAGTGAAACGAATACAGCGGGTCAGGGCCGTGTCGACTTGCCGGCTGACTACGGACCCTCCACCTTTGGTGATCCAGCAGGTGCGGATCGTGCGACGCCGCTCTTCTTCTCCTCACGCTTTGTGAACGAGACGAATGTGGCACAGGCGCGCTTCGTTGGCGGCCTGAAAGGTGAACTGCCCTTCATCGAAAACGACTTCATGAGCAATTGGGCTTATGACATCTATGGTAGCTATTCCCGTTCAAGCGGTCAGGATAGCGTCTCCGGTATTCCGTTCCTGCCAAGCTTGCAGCGGACTTTGGAAAATACACGTTTGGACCCAACAACAGGCGAATTTGTCTGTGATGACCAGTTCATCCCAGGTAACGGTCAGGCCATTGGCTGTCGTCCACTTAACTTCTTCGAGCCAAGCTTCTTGTTTGAGGGCCGTTTTGAAGATCCGGCCGATACGGCTTATCTTTTCCCGAACCGTTTGACGGATACGGAAGTGTCGCAAACGGTCTTCTCTGCCTATGTTGGTGGTGATTTGTTCAATATCCCATGGGGTGATACAGTTCTGCTCGGTATTGGTGGTGAGCTTCGTAAAGACTCGATCGAGACACGCACATCCAATGCCGGTGATTTTGACGGCTTCTTCAATGATCCGGGCGCGAATGGCTCACGTGACTTTAAAGAGGCATTTGCTGAGATCGAAATTCCATTGATCAAAGATGTGCAGTTCGTTGAATCTCTGACATTGAACGCCGCCGCACGTTACACGGAAGAAAGCAATTTTGGTGATGAGGTAACATACTCCTTGAAAGGTCAGTATGCGCCAACGGATTGGCTCTCAATCCAGTCAACCTACGGTACGTCATTCCGCGCGCCGTCTGTCGGCGACCAGTTTGGTGGGGCTGTGACAGGCTTCGGTAACCCGGCTGACCCTTGTCGTGTTCCAGGTATTGCGGTTCCATTTACGGACTTTGACAATGACCCAACAACACCTGAGACACGGAATTATGATCCGGACCTCGATCCTCGCGATCCCGGCCTCATTGCCCGCTGTCTGAACGGTGGTGGACCCTTCGGCATCCCCGGAACGGACCCAACGGCTCTCGGTACGGTCAACCTCGGTACGGCCGCTCCAGGCTTCTCTGGCTCGCCAACACGTGTCGCCAGCGGCTCTAACCCGAACCTGAACCCAGAGACATCGAAGTCATTCTCTGCAGGCATCACATTTGAGCAGCCTTGGATTGATGATATCGACTTCCGGGCGACGGTCACTTACTTCGACCTCGAAGTGAATGACGAGATTGATCAGCTGACGGCTGTTACAATCGTCAACCGTTGTTATAACTCTGCGGGTCTTGATGATCCGACATGTGGTTTCTTTGTCCGTGATCCACGGATCCCAGGGGACGACTTGTCCGGTGAGATTAGCTTCGTGTCTGCGACCAACCAAAACTTGGGTCAGCAGGTTGTCGAAGGGATCGACTATAACTGGGAATTTGGTTTCGATGTTGAGCCGGAATTCCTAGATGCGCCCCTTGATTACCTTCTGATTGGTCGTGCCACACAGGCGAAAACACAAACAGAAGAGCAAATCACAGCGACTGAAACCATCATCAACACGTCACTCGGCGAAAATGGTAATCCAGAGTGGCGCTTGAACCTGACGAACGTCTTTAGCTACAAAGACTTCCAGTTCCTGTTCCAGTCTCGTTACCTCTCAAGCACAGTCGAGAACTTCTTGAATGCGGACGACCCACAAACAGGACGTCTCGCAGGTGACGTGGATATTGACCCGACTACGTCTGGCTTCGGTCGTTGTGTTCAGGAAAATGGTGCCTTCAACGACACAGATATTGACGGTGGCTTTAACTGTATCGCTTTCGACGGTTACGATGACTACTGGGTCCACAATGCGTCACTGGCCTTCAGCCGTGACACTTATGTCATCCGCGTCGGTGTGAACAATGTCTTCAACGACGCGCCACCGCTCAGCGACAACAACTCACTGGGTGAAATTGCGGGTAATGGCTACGACATCTTTGGTCGGACCTACTTCGCGAACGTGACGAAGCGCTTCTAAGCTACCGCGTCACAGTGCCGGGCACTTCCTGGCACGCCAAGACTTAGGAAACCCCGTCGCGTCTGCGGCGGGGTTTTTTTGTTTATTGGGCTTTTCCGTAACGGTTGAAGTGTTCTCTTACCGCTCGCAGAGTGTTCGGGCTGCTTGATCCGAGACCTGACACCCGAGACCCAATCTTCGAGACCTGACACCCGAGATCCGATCTTAGAGACTCAAGACCCTCTGAGTCTGGAGCATGGTTTGCGTGCGGCCTGCCTTCGGGGCTCAAACCATTTTGTCCGTGTTGAGACTGTTAGATCATTCGGGATGATGCGGGCGGGCGGAAGAAAGCTGTGTCCTAACGGCCGGGCCGGCACACCGTCAGGGCTACAACTAGCCTTTGGGGTGGACTGTTCCCGAGGTCCAAGATCTGTCGATACCAACCCGGTTGCGGTGTGAGCGCGCTCCAACGGCATAAGGCTAGCGACGAAGGGGTGTCGTGCCTTGTCTCTCGCGGTCTTCAGAACGTATCGAAACTTAGCGCGCCTCGGTCAGTTATGAGGCCGCGTAGTCTGGTACACCACGCCGTCGGTTTCACCACGCCGTGAGGCGCAGCACGAAGTGAGGTACACTGCCGCGCTGTGGGGGAATCTTCATCGCGACTTGAGCCCAAAAACTTGAGCCCCTAAGACTTGAGTCCCGAAGAGCTGAGCCAAGAAACAGATTTTCCGCGGCTCTTATTGCCTGGCCTTTTCGCTTGGTCTTACTGAATGTGTGGTAGCGGGGCTTCAAGCTCTCGGTTCTGCCGTGTCAGCGCCTCGCGCGCTTCAATAAGCTGCTGAACTTCGGGGCTGTTGAGCAAGGTGGAGAGGGTTTCCAGATCGCGACCCGATTGAACAGAGCCAGACAGCAGGTCATTGAACAGCTCTTCGCGTGTTTTCAGGCGGGGATAGACGCGCAAACGAACGTCACTCTCTTCTTCTATATCCGCCAGGCGCTTGGCCGCGGCGATGGCTGTGTTCAACCCGCCTAATTCATCGACCAGGCCCCGCTCAAGGGCTTGGGCGCCGGTCCAGACCCGGCCTTCAGCAATGGCAATGACGTCATCCCGACTCATATCGCGACCATCCGCGACAAGGCCAACAAATTCATCATAGATAGCGTCCATTTCCCCTTGGTAGCGCTCCGCCTGTTCGGGTGTGAACGGCTCATCAATATTATAGGCCCCGGCATAGACGCCGCCGACGCGGGTACTTTCAAGGTTATAACCAGCTTTCGCAAACGTATCTTCGAAGGCAATCTTGCCGCCAAAGACGCCGATGGACCCGGTGATCGTTTGCGGCATGGCAACAATATGATCAGCGGACGTGGCGACATAATAGCCGCCGCTGGCCGCGTACTGACCCATAGAGACAATGACAGGCTTGCCAGCGTCTTGCGCGCGCTTCACAGCGGCGAGCATTTGATCAGAGGCGGCCGCAGATCCCCCGGGCGAGCTTACGCGGAAGACGATCGCTTGGACGTCATCATTCTCCAAAGCGGCGTCAAAAGCGCGGGCGATGGCTTCACCTTCCATGCTCACATTGGCAGAGAAGGGGGAGCCGCCACCGGGTTGGCTCGGCATGATCGTGCCTTGGCCATTGACGAGGGCGATAACCGGCTTGCCAATATTGGAAGAGGGGGCGTAGCTAGCAATAGATTTGAAGGCTGCATCGCCACCACCTGCTTTTTCCAAAGCGTAGTCTTTCGCCTCTTCCAGATAGCCCAGCTTGTCGACCAAGCCGGCCTCTAATGCGGCATCGGATTGGTGCGGACTTGTATCGAGTAATGACAAAAGGCGCTGTTTCGGAATGTCCCGATCTTCGCTGATATTATCAACCGCCAGATCGAAGAGGGAGGTGAGCAGGCTGGTCGTCGATTCGCGGTGAGCGTCGGTATAGCCTGTCTCTGTGTAGCTGTTGACGGCCGTTTTATAGTCGCCGTGTCGGAAAAACTGCGGCTGCGCGCCGAGTTTCTCCATTGTGCCGCCCAAAAACTCTGATTGCGAGAACATGCCAGCGGTCGAGACACTCTCGCTCGCTTGCAACCAGATTTCGTCGGACGCGGCGAGGACCTGATAGGGAATGATAGAGGTACTGCTGACCCCTTGGGCGTGCGTGATCACAAATTTATCTGCGGCGCGGAAATCAAGTAAGGCAAGGCGCAGCTCTTCGGCGCTGGCCGGGGCTAAACCAAGGCTTTCACCGCGGATAAAGACGCCTTTGACCTGATTGTCTTCGGCAGCGCGTTCCAGCGCTCTGACGACGCCGACCACGCTTTGCGGTGAGTCAGAGAAGAGCGTGGATTGAACGGGCGAATCCAACACGCCTTGGCGCAGGTCGAGCTCTAAAACGATCGGGTCTGTGCTCTCCGCCTGACCGCCAAAGAGTGATGCTAGGCCGATGAAGAAGATAATCAGCAGAATGATCGCCGCGAATAAGCCGACAATCACGCCGAGTACGGTAATGAAGAAAACTTTTGTGCCGCTGAGGCGACGTTCTGTTACAGGGGCAGAACCAAAACCTGCGGGGTTTGCTGGGGCCGGTGTCGTAGTCACGAAAGTCCTCATCCATCATTGCCGTCGGCTCGAGCCAATCTCGGCGCGGCTAGATTTACTGTTTTTCGATATGTAGTGTGCAGGCATGCAAATGCCAAGTGCGGCAAGCAGACCCATTTAAAATAGGTCAAGAGGATTCGGCCTATGTTTATCGTTTTGGGCTCCCCGCGGTCGGGTTTCGCCTAAAGTTAAGGCTCTCGCCCTTCCAAAGCGGCTTTGAAAGTCGCATGAAATCGGGGACTTGTGTCTATGGCGGGTCGATCAAAAGAGACGCCGCGATAAAGGGCTGTAATTACGCACAGAAAGAGCGTTGCAATCTGTCGCGCGCCCGCATATTAGCCGCGCCTGTCATGCAAACGGGTTGGCTCCGAATCCGCGCAAGATTTGCGATATTGGGGTGTAGCTTAGTTGGTAGAGCGTCTGTTTTTGGTACAGAAGGTCGCTGGTTCGAGTCCAGCCACCCCAGCCACTCGTTTACGTTGTGACTTTCCTGAATATTTCCTTTGGCGACGCGGCTGACGAATCTGCGGTTTTTTTTCGTGTGAGAGCGGCCTTGGGCGCCGTCGCGACCAAGAAAATGCAGCTAGTTGTGGAACATACTGAAATTTTTACCGAATAAAACGTTGCAGACACGGTCACGTAATGATTGATTAAGAAAAAAGTCCCGTGTAACGCGTGGGCTCTAAGAGGCTTTAAGACCTTAAATTAAATCTTGGAGGACGTGAGTGGTGCGATCGCTATATGCGTGGCGAACCGGCAGCGATAAAAAAGGGGAAGGCTTTCGCGCAATGCGCAGTGTAGCCACCCTTGCTGTAAGTGTCGCCCTTTGTGCTGTTTCAGTGCCGGCCATCGCGCAGGATGCGGGAGAGGCCACCGCCGAATATGCGGCCCTATTGCAACAGATTGCGGATCTGAACGCGACGACGACCCAGCGTCAGTTTTACCTTTCCCAGCAGGCGAAAGAAATTGAGAGCCTGAATGCCGCCATTGATGCTGCCGGAGAGAGTGGCAACCAGGTCGAGCTCTTGCCGATGGTTCGCCGCATGGTCGCGCAGCTTGAAGAAGTTATGGTCGAAGACCTGCCAATCGACGTGGAGCGTCGCTTTGCGCTGCTGGATGATTTGCGCACCGATATTCAATCCGATGAGGCCTCTGCTTATGAAGGTGTTCGCCGTGCGCTTGATTTGATGAGTAGCGAGGCTGAGCTGGGCCTATCCGTTGACTTTTATCTCGGCAATAATCCGGTTAATCCCGGCGGTCGTTTTGCGGCCTGCCAGTCCGACCCGGAAAGTTCGCAATGCGATCTTTCAAAGGATCAATCAGAAGCTTTGAAAAATGGCGCGGTTGTTGAAGACTTCAATCAGCTGGGCCAACTGCCGGATGGCAATTATATCCATTATGGCCGTCTGGCATTGCTCTACTTGGAGCGCGATAGCTCTGAAGGCTATCGCTATAATGCGGCGTCCAAACAATGGGACCCGATTTCAAACACTGAGCTTCTTAGCCTTCGTCAGGACGTGCGAATTGCGCGGGGCGAAAGTGCTATTTCCACAATGTCGGTTCCGATCCAAATCGGGGCCAGCAGCGCGGATGACGCCAGTTAACAAGAACCCAAAGGGGCTGGTCCGGACCGGCCCCGACGCCCCCGCGCCAAGGGCGGCGGAATTACGGTCCGGATTGCAACTATGACGAAGACTTGGAAGGAAACCATGCCTAAATCATCCACCCAAAAACGCAGCGGGGCGCAACGCCTCTGGCTCGCGTTGATGTCGGGGGCCGCGATCGGCCTGACCGTCGTCATGCCCGCTCAGGCCCAGCTTGATAGTGCCCTCTCTGCGGCGCGGCAATCGACCGCGAGTAGTGCAGCCGCACAGCGCCAGATTGATCAGGCTGATGACGCGGCGGGCTCTGCTGTTCGTGAATATCGCGCTGTCTTGCAACAGCTTGATAATACACGGCTTTTTGCGGCGCAGCAGCAGATTTATCTGGATAGCCAAACCGCTGAAATCGCATCCGTGCGTAACCAGCTCGGGACTGTTGAGCAGATCAAGCAGGGCATGAGCCCCATGATGCTGAGAATGACGGTCGAGCTTCAAGACGAGATTGAAGGTGACGTTCCGTTTCGCATGAATGAGCGTATGGCGCGGCTCGAACGGGTCAAATCAGCGCTTGCCAGCCCGAGCGTGTCCCCGGCGGAGCAGTATCGCCAAGTTTTAAACGCTTACAAGATTGAGGCGACCTACGGATATTCCACGGAAAGCTATGAGGGTGTCCACCCGGAACAAGCCGGCGTTGTGGTTGACTTCATCCGTTTTGGCCGCACCAGCTTTATCTTCCTTGAAAAAGGTGAGGGTGGGGAAGCCAAGCGCTGGAACCATGCCGATCGCACTTGGGATGTGTTGAGCGATCTGGACAGCCGTCAGGTGCGCCAGACAATCCGTGTCGCCCGCGAACAAGCGGCGCCAGAGATTATCTACGCCCCCGTTAACGGCCCATCAGCCGCCAACTAATTCGACCCTTTAGAAAAGAGCAAAGAACATGACTGTTTTCAACAAAGCCATGGCTGCCCTATTTGGGTCAGCCCTTCTTCTGAGCGCCGCGCCTGCCGCCGCTCAGCAATTCAACTCTATTGATGAACTTCTTGGCGCCGTCCGTGCCGATAGTGCCGAGCAAGAGCGGATTAACCGTCAGCGCGTCAATGAATTTCAATCCAATGCGTCGCAGCAGACCTCACTTCTGAACGAAGCGCGGGCGGATTTGCGTCGCGCCGAAGCCGAAGCGCGTCAGGTGGAAACCCGTTTCGCCGCCAATGAGCGCCGGATCGACTCGCTTAAAGCTGAGCTGACTGCCGCCCAAGGCGAGTTCGGTGAAGTGTTTGGTCTCGCCCGTTCAATGGCTGGCGAATTTAAGTCCACGCTGGATCGCTCTCTGATCACATCGCAATTCCCGAACCGCACGGAAACGCTCGGTCGTGTTGCGAATTCTGATGCTCTGCCATCCACAACGGATCTGAACGACATCTGGAATAAGATGTTGCAAGAAATCCGCGAGCAGCGTCAGGTGACAAGCTATACGGCGAATGTCTCAGAGTTGGGCTCTACCAACGTGACACGTGTCGGTCCGTTCGTGGCCTTTACATCAGATGGCGGCGACTTCCTGAAATATAACCCACCAGGCGAAGGCGAAGGTCTACCGCTTCTGGCGAAACTGCCAGCACAGCCCGGCGGAGCGATCCAGTCGGCTGCCGGTAACGTCCTTGCGGCCTCACCTGGTGACGTGGTCTATGCGCCGATTGATCCGACACGCGGCGCTTTGCTGCAAACGTTTGAGTTGCAGCCTGGTCCGTGGGAACGTGCCCTGCAGGGCGGTCCGATCGGTATGATCATTATGGGTCTGGGTGCGCTGACAGCGGTCTTCGGTCTGTTGATCATCATCCGTCTCTTCCTCGTTCGCATGGCCGTGGCTGGTCAGAAGCGCAAAGCGCAGCCGGCCAAAGGCAACCCGTTAGGCCGCGTTATGCTGGCCTATGAAGGGGCGAAGAATGCGGATGCCGATACGGTTGAGCTGAAGCTCGACGAAGCGATCCTGCAGGAAAGCCCGAAGCTCGAATTTGGTCTGAACTTCGTCAAATTGATCGCGGGTATTGCGCCGCTACTGGGTCTTCTGGGTACGGTGACCGGTATGATCGAAACCTTCCAAGCCATGATGATCTATGGTGCGGGTGACCCGCAGCTGATGGCCGGTGGTATTTCTGTCGCGCTTGTGACGACCATGCTGGGCTTGATCGTGGCGATCCCGCTGCTGATCATCCACAGCTTCGCGGCCAGCCTGTCTCGCTCCGTGCAAAGCACACTGGAAGAGCAGTCTGCCGGTATCGTCGCTCGCCATGTTGAGGCCCGCTCCGGCGCGCCAATGGCCAGCATCTAATTAGGGTCGCGCGCCTGGCGTTATGCTGGGCGCGCCCTTCACGCCCACCTTAGGGCACGACTTTTTCGCGTCGTTCCCTTCGGTGACCCCGTTAACGCCATAAGGATCAAACCCATGGGCAATATTATCGGTGGCTTGCAGGCCTTTCTGCAACAGGGCGGTCCCGTCCTCATCCCCATCGCATTGGTTATTTTCGCGATGTGGACGCTGATCTTAGAGCGGTTCGCCTATTATCTTCTGGCGCATAAGCCGATGAAGGCCCGCTTGCTGAATGAGTGGAATGCCCGCGCGGACAAGTCATCATGGAAGGCCTATGCCATTCGCGATGAAATGATCAGCCAGGTGAAAGAGCGGACGATTTCAAACGTCTCTATCATCAAAACCCTCGTGGCTTTGGCGCCATTGCTGGGTCTGCTAGGGACCGTGACGGGCATGATCGATGTGTTCGACGTGATGGCTTATAGCGGGTCTAGCTCGGCGCGTTTGATGGCGGGCGGTGTGTTCCGCGCGACTATCCCAACCATGGCGGGCATGACCGCGGCTCTGTCCGGTCTGTACTTTGCGACCGTCTTGCCACGGTGGAGTGCGCGGGAAACGCAGCGTTTTGCGGACGATCTCGTCCTAGAGCGCAACGCCTAAGCACGATTACGGAAACGAGAAGGACTTCCTATGAGACGGGCCCGTAAAAAACTCTCCGAAGAGGGCGAAGTTGATATGACACCGATGCTCGACATCGTGTTCATCATGTTGATCTTCTTCATCGTCACCGCTGTTTTCCTTGATGAGGAAGGGATTGATGTGACACAGCCGCCGCCGCCGCCGGAACAGCAAAACCCGCCTGACTCACCGCCCGCGATCACCGTTTATGTGAACGACAATAATCTGTGTTCCGTGGATGGTATTCGGACGACTTGCGACGGTGTGTTGGCTCGGGTCGAACGTCAGCTTGCTGACAAAGCCGGTGCGTCTGTGATCCTGCGCTTCCATCCGAAAAGTCAGAACCGCATCCTTGTGCAGTTAAGAGACGAGCTTGATGGTCGCGGTCTGAAAAGCAAAATTGAGGTCACTGAGGATATATAAGCCCCGCGTTTTATTGGCCCGATTTTATGGGCCTTTCATTCTGCGTAGCTGTCGAAAATGTAATAAAGTTGCATCTTCTTGTTAAAAGTTGCACTTTGTGGTATAGGATAACAATATGGCACGCCGTTCTAGAACCGTGATCGAAGATGAGGGCACAGAGCTCAACATGACGCCCATGTTGGACGTGGTCTTCATTTTGCTCATTTTCTTCATCGTGACATCGGTTTTCGTGAAAACACCGGGCCTTGAGCCGGATGAGCCAATCGCGTCGACGGACGTAGAGTGGAACCCAACCATTTTGGTGGCCGTGGACGCGTCATCAAATGTTTGGATTGATAAGCAACCTTATCAGATCAATGAGGTCCGCCCGATTATCACACAGCTTCGTGACGAGACTCCGAAGGCGAATGCTATCATTCAGGCAGACCGCAATTCAGAGGTCGGAACTGTGATGCAACTGCAAAACCTGTTTCAAGATCTCGAAGTGCCCGTCCGTCTGGCAACGGAATAGGGCGATAATTTCAGCCGGCGGCGATTGGGCTGCTGGCCAAAGGAAAGGACTAGATTATGGGTGCGTTACGTTGGTTAGCCATCATTCCGGCGGCGATTGTGACCGTTGGCTTGTTCGTGCTTATGATGACCCTGATTTCTGAGGAGTTTAAACCTCAGGATAAGATTGAGCTTCAGGATTTTGAGATCAACCCAACTGTGGAAGACGTGAAAATTCTTGAGCGCGAAACGAAAGTCACAGAGATCAAGCAGATTGAAACCCCGCCGCCGCCGCCTCAGATCGAGCGTGCGAAAGCCGATCAGCCCACAGAGCCTGTCGCTCGCCTGGAAGGCGCGATCCCTGAATTTGAAGCGCCAAAGATTGACCGCTCGCAGTTTCAGATTGCCGTGTCTGATCGTGACGCTCAGCCTCTAGTGCGTATTCCGCCGCAAATGCCGCCACGCGCTGAAAAGTCCGGCCATTGCCGAGTGAAGTTCAATGTGAGCCCGGAAGGTCAGCCTTTTGATGTCGTTGCGACTTATTGCACAGAGCGTTTGTTTGAGCGTCCATCCGTCCGGTCTGTTCAGAAATGGAAATACAACCCGAAGATCCAGGACGGTCGTCCGGTCGGTCGTACGGGTGTGGAATCCAAAATCACCTTCCGCCTGGCGGATGAACGCGGCAACATCATCCCGGAATAGGCTGAAGGCGCAGCGCCACATATCTGTGTGGCGATAAAGTTTCAGGAAAGCGGCGATCTGTCGCTTTCCCACACGGTCCGGTCCGACCGCACAAGGATCAAGAATTATGTGAAGATGTCGGGGTTTCCTGATGTGTTTCACACCCATCATAATGATGGAAACCCAATGAATGGGAGATTGAGATGGCTAAGATTTTCTCGTCCGTAAAACGTCGTGCAGCGACAGTATTGAGCGCGAGCGCCATTGCCATTGCGGCGGTTGGGCTTATCGGTCCGATGACATTTGACATTGCCCAGGCGCAAGAGGCCGCTGCCGAAGGCCGTCAATTCTCTGCCGCCAATGGTGAACAGGTTAGCCAGGCCAATGAAGCGCTGAATAATGGTAGCCCGCAACAGGCGATCAGCATTCTGAACAATTTGTTGAATGGTGGGTCGGCCATGAACGCCTATGAGCGGAGCTTGTCTTATCAGATTTTGGGCTCGGCCTATAATGATCTGGAAGATTATGGTGGCGCGCAGCGCGCGTTCCAAAACGCGATCAATGCGGGCGGACTTTTGCCGAATGAGGCGGATGCTTTGCGCGTGAATGTGGCGCAGTTGATGATCCTGAACGGTCAATACCGCGAAGGGGCTGAGGCTCTGGAGCGCTTCTTGGCCTCTGGCGGACAAGAAAAGCCGCAATTTACCGATCTTCTGGTCCAAGCTTGGGTCGAAGCGCAAGATTATCGTCGCGCTTTGCCGTGGGCGGAAAAGTGGTTCAACCGCGCCAGCCCGAAAGAGCGTCGTCACTTCGATCTGCTCAACTTCCTTTACAACAATCTCGGCATGTCCGGGAAGCAGTCCGACATCATTAAAGAGATGATCAAAAAATGGCCGCAAGACCGCGATCTCTGGAATAGCTGGGCCTCTATGTTGGCCCAAGGCGGTCGCGAACAGGATGCGTTTGAGGTGCAAAAGATGCTCTATCTGGGCGGCGCCATGACGACCGAGCCCGATCTTAAGAAGGTCATCAGCTATTACAGCTTTTACGAAATGCCATTCCAGGCCGCGCAAATCCTTGAGCGCGAAATGAATAGTGGTCGCGTGTCCCGCACGCCGGACAATCTGAAAGAGCTGGCGACCTATTACCGGACGGCCCGCGAATATGGGCGCGCCATTCCGATTTTGGAACAGGCGGCACAGCAATCCAATACGGCCAAGCTCTACGCTGATCTCGGCGAGGCTTACTACAATGAAGGCCAGTGTCAGAAGTCGGAAGAGGCATTCCGCAAGGCGATTGATCGCGGCTATGACGCCGGGAAATCCTGGATGCAGGTTGGTAACTGCATTTATGATTCCACGCAGGAGGCTCCGCGTCTGGATTGCGGCGATTACGATTTTGAAGCCGCGCGTTTGAACCCGGCATTAAAGCGGGAAATTTCGGCTCAGATCGAAAATGCCGAAGTCAGTAAAGTGCGCGCCGCCGCCGTTGAAACCTTCCGCCGCGTCCCGCCGGGATCACGCGAAACGCGCAATGCCCGCAAGTGGATTGAATTTATCGGCAATGAGAAGCAGAGCTTCATCAACCGCTGCGAATTCCAGGTCTCGGTCGAAGTCGAACAATGCTTTAGCGCGATCCAACTCGCCTATAATGCGCAGGTCTTTACCGGTGGTGAGTTTGAACTCGCCGAAGAAAAGTGCCTGAAGTATAAAGACGAGTATGACAGCAAATATGTCACCACGACCAATTAAGGGTGCGTGATAGCGAAAATGAAAAGCTCGGCCATCTGGCTGGGCTTTTTTTTGTATGGGGCAGAGACTCTTGATTGTGCGGACTACGGAGGGGTTTTCTCCGGACTGGATCATAGGGCGATATGCAGTCTCTATCGCTTTGGATTGTGTTCACAATGACTGTGTAATGACTGTGGAATGATTGCGGGCTTAACACCCCAAAGTCGTCACTGTGTTAAGGGCTTATCAATCGCTTGGGCGCCAACTAAGCGTATAGAAGACATAGCGCTTTCCTATGAGTCGAACAGAACGGGCCGAGGAAAGGGCGACAGATACAGACTCGTATCGCCAGTCGGGGAAAATATATGGGTTATCCATCCAACGCTTTCGCGCCGAACATTCCACGCATATTCTTTACGCGCGTGGGCAATCAGCAATTACGAACTGCGATTTGGAGTGGAACCGATAGAGGCTATGGCAAGCACACGCCGCTGCTTTTTTTCAATGGCATTGGCGCGAACCTTGAAATTGCGCAGCTCTTTGCCGATTCGTTTCCGGGTCGGGATATCATCACCTTTGACATGCCGGGTGTGGGCGGATCGCCAGATCCAACCGTACCTTACCGCCCGTGGTGGGTGGCCAAGGCGGCCAAGCAAATTTTGGATGAAAACGGCTATCACCGCGTTGACGTTCTGGGCGTGAGCTGGGGCGGGGGCCCGGCGCAGCAATTTGCTTGGCAATGCAAGGAAAGAACGCGTCGCCTGATCCTCTGCGCGACAAGCCCGGGCTGGACGATGGTGCCCGGCAATCCCAAGGCCCTGTCCAAAATGGCGAGTCCCAAGCGCTATATTGATCGGGACTTCCTGAAGAAAAATTTCGAGACGCTCTACGGGGATGCGGTCTCTCATACCGACGAATTTACCGTCAATATGATCCCGCCATCTGTGAAAGGCTATCTGTTCCAACTGGCCGCGATGGCGGGGTGGTCGTCTATTCCCATTGCGCGGCGCATTCGGGCGCGCACGCTGATCATTATGGGCGGGAATGACCACATCGTTCCGGCGGTGAATGGCAAAATCCTCGACTATCTCTATCGGCGCTCACGGCTCGAAATTTTAGACGGCGCCGGGCATCTCTTCCTTCTGACCCGCCGCGACGAAACGGTCGAGCTAATCCGCGATTTCTTTGGCGAACCGGCCGTGCCTTTCCCGCATGCCGAACCTGTCGAAGTCCCATCCGTTGCAGCGAGCTTCGTTCGCGCGTAAGGTCTAAGCTCCACATTAAAAGGAGCGTGCGCTATGTCCGACGATAAGAAGTCCTCTAAAGGGGGTAGCGATGTGGCCCGTCGTATTTGGCTGGCCGGCATAGGCGCTTACGGAAAAGCCTTTGAAGAAGGCAAAGCCCAGCTCGGTAAACTCGGCGGATCGTCCTCTGAGGTGTTCGACCAACTCGCTGAAAAAGGCGAAAAGCTTGAAATGGCGGCCAAAATGCAAGGGCTTAAACTGGCGGGTAAAGCCAATGAGCTTCGTGAGGATATGGGCGTGGATGACCGCATCAATGCCATGCGCGAACGCCTGACCGGGGCTGTGCCAAATTTGGGCAAGGGCGATAGTGAAGCGCGACTTGACCGGTTAGAAGCGAAACTGGATTCGATTGAAGCCAAGCTGGATGCGGTACTGAAAAAAACCAGCCGTCCGAAGCGCGCGACGACGCAGCGCACTAAAAAGCCATCAAAATAAGCGTTCTGTTCCGTTCGTGATGATCCGGCCAAGGAAAGCGGCGTCGTGAGCGCCCCTCGCTCCAAAACCAAAGATACGATTTTGCGGACCGCGCAAGCGCTCTTTAATAATGAGGGCGAGCACGCCGTATCCAGCGTTGATATTGCGTCTGTGATCGGGATTTCGCCAGGCAATCTCTACTATCACTATAAGGGCAAAGAGCCGATTATTCAGGCGCTCTTTGACGATTTCGAGGTGGAGTTGCGCCAAGTCCTCGGCGCGCCGATCCGCGAGCCGCTCGCCCTGGAAGATAATTGGGTCTACCTTTATATCATCTTTGAAGAAATCTGGGATTTTCGGTTTTTCTATCGCAATCAGGCCGAGATCTTACAGCGTGTGCCGGATTTGCGCGGGCCGTTTTCACGGCTCTTGGCCTTGAAAGAACAAACAGCCTTTTCGCTTTTGTCTGATCTGGAAGCGCCGGGCTATCTGGCCTTTGGAGAAGGGGATAAGGCGGCGCTCTCGGCACGATTGGCGCAGCACTTTACCTTCTGGCTGCAATATCATGAATTGCGGGAAAGCACGGTTTCGACCAAGGCGTTGATCGATCGCGGCGTCTATCAGAGCTTGTCGATGATTGCGCCTTACTGGGCAAAAGGTGAAGGCTTTGCCGAATTGCTGCGCGATGCGGAGCCGGGGTGAAGCTGTCCGCCGGGGTAAACCTGTCCAAAGCATGAACTTGTTATGAATGCGGGTTTCAGTCTGGCCTCAATGTTGCTAGCTTATGGGAGACTATGTCTCGACTAACGATAGCGCTACTCTCTTCCGCCCTGATTATGGGTGTGGCTTGGGACGTCGCGGCACAATCGCCATATCAATCCACCGATCAACGGGGTTATCAAGTCGCCCAGACCGGATCCATTCCGATAGAAGCCCGCCTCCAAGATTTGCCGCCAGAGGCCATAGCCCGCGATGTGGTGCAAGCGTTCAATCCTCGCACGGGGCGGCAGGAGCTGATCGCCCCGACCTTTGATCCCTTCGCCGAAGACGAAACAATGGCGGCAGAGGTAACGCTGCGCAGCACGTCCAATGTGCGCGACCTCAATGGAGTGTTGATGCAGGACGGGGCTTTGTTGGATATTGCTCTATTTTATTCTCGCACAGGCGAGGCCGAATTTGGCCGGACGCGGGATGCGTTTTTCCTCAGCGGGGAAGCCGTCCCGATCGTGAGCCGCGACAGCCGTGATCGCGAATGTTCCTCTCGCGTGACAGAAACCGTCTATCTGGCGGATCGTTATTATGGTGGATTTTCAGGCTATCGGGGCCTGACCTATCGCGGGTTTGGGCGCTCCTCTATTCGACATAGGGGTCCGCGCTACTTTAGTGGGTTTTACAGTGACATATGGGGCCCCGGTTATGGTCGCGGTCATGGCCACGGCTATGGTTCCGGCTTTGGTCATTACGGCGGCTATCATCCCGTTAATCCCAGACCGCTTCTGCCTCGGCGTCCACGAATAGTAGGCGACAATCCTGGAGACCGACCGCGTCCAGCCCCAACACCAAGAGAGCCGCGCATCTATGACACGTCCCGCTACCGCAGTAGCGATGATAGTGGTCGAGATCGCCCACGGACACGCCGGCAGGATTACATTCGGGATTCCGTGCCGCCTAAACCGCGTCGTCGCGTCAGCCCGCAGCCAGAAGCGCATCGTGAGAACTTTTCGCCAACGCTAGAACGTCCCAACCGGCGAACGCTGCCCTCTGGCGCGATGCCGCATGTCGTGGACCAAGACGCGCCGCGTACAGATCGGGATCGCCGCCGCCCGGACCGGGTTCGCCCAGACCGACGTCGGACAGATCGCGTAAGGCCTGAGCGCACGCGCCCAGAGCGGACCAGACCCGAACGGACGCGGCCTGATCGTACCTTGCCGGAAAGCCGTCCTGCGCCCCGCACTCAGCCTTCCAGCTCACGGCCTCAAACTCGGCAAACGGAACGGGCGCGGCCGCAGCGCAGTCGCTTGGACGAAGCTCGTCCAAAACGTGCTCCCCGCACAGCGCCCCGCACAGCGCCCCGCACAGCGCCAAGAACGGCCCCGCGTCCCGCATCTCCGCCTCCGCCGCCGCCGCCACGCCGTACGCGCGAGGATAGCAGGTCGAAGCCAGCGGCATCGAAGCCGCGCGCGTCTCGCCCAAGCCGGACCAAGCGCGAAGACCGCCGCTTGGAGCTCTTCCCAACCGGGCGGGCGTCTAATGATGTCGTCGTCGTATCTGCCAGTCGGGATTGCGCGGTGGAAGATACGCTGACCTTGTTCATTCCGAATGAGCGCTTAGACGCGGCACGCTTTGACGGACTAACGCTATGGGTCCGCGATATTGCCTCAACAGGGCAGGGCGAGACCTTGGTCTATGAAGAACGTCCGCTCTTTATCCCGCCGAACTACATTGAAGGATTCCGACGGGCGGCTAACCGCTAAATTTTTGTCGGATACACTGCCTTGTCTCAATTTGGGACAGATTGTGCCGCTTTTGAACCCATCGACGCAAAACCTCGCCTCAAAAGCGCAAAATCAACTCCATTTCGTTTGGCACGCGTGTTGCAAAGACTAACGCGAACTCAATGAGGTTCATCCCAGATTTGTCGCACACTCCCACTCGCGGCAGATCATCCGGGCGACAGGCTGACTCCCACTTGCCTGATGTCCAAACTGTTATGACTGACCCCGTCCAGCGCTTGCTGCGGCGGGGTTTGTCTTTCTGGCGGAACGCATTAAGGGCTGCGACGTAAGTTTCACTTTGATGGGAAGACCATGCTGGCCAGCTTTAAACGCGAAACGCAATATGTCGGTGGATTGCTGCGGATGTTGAAATCCGTGAAAGGCGTTGATCCAACGTCTAATCACTTGCTGGCGGATGAACTGGAAATGCGAGTGGATGCCTTTGGGTCCAATATTGCCTTCATCGAGGATGAGCGTGAGTGGACTTATGACGAGACAGAGGCCTATGCCAATCGCGTCGCCGGATGGTGCGAAGCCAATGGTGTTGAGAAAGGCGATACCGTCGCCATCTATGTGCGCAATCGCCTGGAATATGTTGCGCTCTGGTTTGGTATGACGAAGCGCGGTGTGATCCCGGCGCTGATCAACTTTCAGCTCGCTGGCAATGCCTTAGCGCATTGTGTGAACATTAGCGAAGCCAGTCATGTCGTCGTGGATGTCGATCTGATCGAGAGTTGGAAAACGGCGCGCGACACGCTCAATGACGGTCTGCAAGAATGGGCCGCTTTTGGAGACATCCCTACGGGCCATAAGCGCAAGATGAAGAGCTTTGACGCCGCCCTCTCAGAGATCGTGCCCAACCGACCTGCCAAAGAGGTGCGCAGTGGCGTGACAGCGGGCGAGCAGGGGATGAAAATGTTCACCTCTGGTACGACAGGCTTGCCTAAGGCGGCCAAAGTCACTCATGTTCGGGCGCAGAATTATATGCGCGGGCTTGGTGCGGCCGCCAAAGCCTCAGCGTCAGATCGCATGCTCATGGTTTTGCCCATGTATCACGCGACCGGCGGCTTGGTCGGCATGGGTGCAGCGTTTTCCAATGGCGGCGCGACGATCGTACGCCCGAGATTTAGCGCGTCGAGCTTTTGGGATGATGCGATCAAACACGGCGCGACGCTTTTCACCTATGTGGGGGAACTCTGCCGCTTCTTACTCTCCACCCCGCCACACCCCGAAGAGCGCAATCACAAAATCCGCTGGATCATGGGCAATGGCCTGCGCCCTGAAGTGTGGGACAGTTTTGTCTCCCGTTTTAACATTCCGCATGTCATCGAATTTTACGGCGCGACCGAAGGCAATGTCAGCCTGATCAATATTGACGGCCCCGTCGGCGCTGTGGGCCGCGTGCCGTCCTATATGAAGTGGAAGTTTAACATCGAAGTCATTCGTTATGATGTGGAAACGGGCGAAAATCCGCGTGGCAGTGACGGCTTTGTTATTCGCGCTGATGACGGCGAAATCGGCGAAGTCATCGGCGAAATTCGCGAAGATGATGCGCGCTTCCGCTTTGATGGCTACGAAACCAAAGAAGCGACGCAGAAGAAAATTCTACGCGATGTGTTTAAACCCGGCGATGCGTGGTTCCGCACGGGCGACCTGATGAAGCGCGATCAGCATGGTTATTTCTATTTTATCGACCGGGTCGGTGATACATTCCGCTGGAAGGCTGAAAATGTCGCGACCAATGAAGTGGCGGGCGTGTTGTCCGGCTTTGCGGGTGTGACCCAAGCCAATGTCTACGGTGTCGAAGTGCCGGGCTATGATGGCCGGGCCGGCATGGCGTCCATCGTGGCCGAAGGCGAGCCCGATTTAGTCGCGCTGAAATCCTATCTCGATGCCGAGCTGCCCCATTACGCGCGGCCGGTTTTCCTGCGCTTGTCCAAGGAATCAGAGACGACCTCGACATTCAAATTCAAGAAAACGAACCTCGTCAAAGCCGGGTTCGACCCCGAACGGATCAGTGAGCCCGTCTATTTCTGCAACCCCGCCACAGGCGCCTATGAACGTATCAACACGGACGTGTTTGCAAAGATCAAGAGCGGGGATGTTCGGTTATAGAGGCCGCTAAAGCCAAACATCCTGCTGCTTCGCGGTCCAGCCAACCGATATAGTTTTGCCGTCTGTTATTGCTGGGCGCTTCAGCAAGGTCGGGTGTTTGGTGATCAGGGCGATGGCTTTTTCTGTTGTGACATCAGCTTTGTCGGCGTCGTCTAGTCCGCGCCAGGTTGTGCTACGGCGGTTCAGGGCGGCTTCCCAGCCGACGGCTTTCACCACGTCGGTAATGACTTCGCTGGGCAGGCCGTCGGCGCGAATGTCGACAACCTCCACATCGTCGCGTGCGGCCAGCAGGGCTTTCACCGCTTTGCGGCACGTATCGCAGCTTTTCAGGGCATAGACCTTCATATTTGGGCTCCGATGAAATCTAAAATGGCTTGATAGATGGCCGTCCGCGAGGTGTCATTGTGCATTTCGTGTTGCACGCGCTCAAAAGCACGAAAGTCGGCCCCTGCTGCGACTCCGAACGCTTCGCTTGCCGCAAAGTCGGTCAACTGATCGCCCTTTGCGTGAAGCATCAGCAAGGGCAGGGTGATCCCTGCCGCGTGTTCGGCCAGAGCTTCGCCCCGTTCGATAATCTCCACAGCGGTGCGAAAGCCGATGCGATCATGATTGTGTGGGTCGTTTTCATAGGTCGTTTGTTCATTTGGCACAGACGAGATCTGATCGCCAGAAATCGCCTGTTTCATCGTCGCGTTAGGCGCGATTTTAGCAATGAATTTTGCGACGGCGCGCAGCGCGCCGGGCACGGCGTCTGCGGGAGCGATAAGGGGGGCGCTGGCAATCGCGGCTTTGAAAATCGGATCCGGGGCGAGGGTATGGTCCAATACAATCCCGCCGCCCATGGAATGACCAAAGAGGATGACGGGATGTTTGGGTTCGCGTGCAGTAACATAGTCGATCAGCGCGCGCAGATCAGTCCGGTAGTCATCATAGCTTGCAATCACGCCGCGTTTGCCTGCGCTTTGCCCGTGCCCGCGCAGATCAATGGCGAAGGTGTCGATATTGTTGAAGGCGAAATATGTCCCGAAGTCTGAATAGCGCCCGCTATGTTCGCCAAAGCCATGGACAATAAGCAGCGTTGCGATGGGTGTTTCAGTCGCCCAATGCCGCAAAAAAAGCGACGTTCCATCCGTCGCTGTCACTGTGACTGTATGACAATCATCCATGCGCCCGCTCCCCGTTGACGTCCGTTAATCCCAGACCGCTGTGCCGTAAGCCAGCACCTCACAGCCCCCCATAGCCGATCCGCTATGGCCCAAATTACTATTGATTAGTCGGATATTGTGGACGCTGCTCGCACCTTGGTCTTTGGCCTTTTCGGCCATGCGGAGCAAAGCTTCGCGGCGGGCTCGCTCCATCATGCGCTCATGCATTCGAAAACGTCCACCGATGACCTTACGCAGGACAATCGCGATGCGGCGGAAAAAATCAAAGGCAATTACGGTGGATCCCGTGACAAGCGCAGCGTTGACCCCCTCGGGGCGTTCCACCGTGGTCAGGACGAAATCGCCTAAAGCCTTTTCCCGCTCGGCGAGCGACTTTTCATGCCTTTTGACCGCCACTGTGCCCGTAACAAGGCCCAATAAGAGCAGAAGGAAAAAAGGCAGATAAGGCAGTAGGTAGAGGTAGGCGCTATCCATTATTCAATGACCACGGCAGTGCCATAGGCGTAGAGCTCCGACGCGCCTGATGTGACAGAGGATGTGGAGAGACGAATGTTAATGACCGCATTGGCGCCTTTGCTTTTGGCGTCTTCGACCATGCGGCGCATGGCGTCGCGTCGCGCTTCTTCGAGGAGTTCCGTATAGCCCCGCAATTCCCCGCCCACGAGGTTCTTTAACCCGGCGGCAATGTCGCGACCGACATGTTTGGCGCGAACGACATTGCCTTGGACCAGTCCGACATGCCGGATAATCGTGCGTCCCGGCACCGTGTCCGTATTCGTCAAAACCATATCATCCATGGTAATTTGCCTCCCAATTACACCGCAACGCTGCCACGAAATAATCGCTACGGCAATGTGCAAACAGGGATCGCCAGACAGGTATTGACGAGGGGTGCATTGACCCACTCCGTAACGCGCTAACGTGACTTGCGCCGCGCGGTCCCTTGCGCAATAGCGCGCTCATGACCTCATCCGCCTCGCTCCGTGTCGCCTTTCAAATGGACCCGATGGAGGGTGTAGATATTGGCGCGGACACGACCTTTGCTTTGGCGTTGGAAGCGCAAGACAGAGGCGCGCAGCTCTTCGAATATGGTCCGCAACATTTGGCCTATGATGAGGGCCGGATATTGGCCAATGCGCGGCCAATGACCGTACGCAATGAACGCGGCAATCATGTCACCTTTGAAGACCGGCGCGTTATCGACCTTGGCGCAGACATTGATGTTGTCTGGATGCGCCAAGACCCGCCTTTTGACATGGCCTATATCACAGCAACACATTTGCTGGAGCGTTTGCAGGGGCAGACTTTTGTGGCGAATGATCCGCGCTGGGTGCGCGAACTTCCGGAAAAGATCGTGCCGCTGGACTACGCGCATCTGATGCCGCCCACTATGATTGCACGGGATGTGGCGCAGATTGACGCCTTCCGCGCGCGCCATGGCGATATCATCCTGAAGCCGCTTTATGGGAATGGTGGAGCCGGGATTTTCAAAGTCGGACAAGACGATGGAAATTATTCCAGCCTGCTGGAAATGTTCTTCGACATCTCCCGCGAACCCATCATCGCGCAGGCTTTCCTGCCCGAAGTCAGTGCGGGCGACAAGCGTATTTTGATCATTGATGGCGAATTGGCGGGGGGTTTTAATCGCGTGCCACAAAAAGGCGAGACGCGGTCCAACATGCATGTCGGCGGCAGCGCGCAGCCAGTCGAGCTAACGGAGACGGACCGCGCCATCGCTGCAGAGCTCGGCCCGATGCTAAAAGAGCGGGGTCAAATCTTGGTTGGAATTGATGTGATAGGCACAAAGTTGACCGAGATTAATCTCACCAGTCCGACTGGTGTGCATGAGTTGAAGCGCTTCACGGGCGTTGACGCGACAGAGATGTGCTGGGACGCGATAGAGCGGCGCCTTGGCTAGGCCTTAGATCGCCAAAACGTCCGGCACGTCCAAACCGCGCCGGGCGCAGGCGGCGAGCACTGTATTGCGCAGAAGGCAGGCGATCGTCATGGGGCCGACGCCACCCGGTACGGGCGTGATGGCGCCCGCCACAGCTTCGGCGTCTGCGAAATCGACATCGCCGACCAACGCGCCGTCTACACGGTTAATCCCCACATCGATCACACAGGCCCCGGCCTTGATCCACTCGGCCTTGACCATGTTTGGGCGTCCGACCGCTGGCACCAGAATGTCAGCGCTTCGGCACAGAACAGGCAGGTTTGCTGTGCGGGAATGGGCGACGGTGACGGTGCAGTTTTGTTCGAGGAATAACAGCGCAGCGGGTTTGCCGACAAGGATTGACCGGCCAATGATGACGCAGTGTTTGCCCGACAAATCGCCCAGCGTTTCCTTCGCCAGGATCACACAGCCCGTCGGGGTACAGGGGCGCAGGCCGGATTGACCGAGCAGGAGCCGACCGGCGCTTTCCGCGGTTAGGCCATCGACATCCTTGTCGGGGTTGATTTCAGCGATCACGGCATCGCTATTGATATGATCTGGCAAAGGCAGTTGGACGAGGATTCCATCCACTTCCGGGTCTGCGTTTAACGCGCGCACGGTCTCGATCACGGTCGCTTGCGTGGCGTCAGCGGGCAGGCGGCGTTCGACGCTGTTCATGCCGGCTTTTTTTGTGAACCGGATTTTGCTGCCGACATAGACTTGGCTGGCCGGATCATCCCCCACCAGCACAACAGCCAGAGTGGGCGTAACAGGCAAGCTATCGACGGCCTTCCCCACACGTTTGCGCAAGCGCGCGGCTATGCGTTTGCCGTCAATACGATTCGAAATTATCTCTGCCATGCGGCTCTCTATCTTGCCTTATTGTGCGGCGAAAGGGCGGGGTCGAGATTGGTTGTGGCTCTCTTCAAGGCAGGCGCCGAATGGGTCCGTGAAAAATTATGATCCGGTTAGTCTCGCAAAGACCGATTGCAGCGTTGTCGTAATACTTGCACAGAGGGCGTGTAACATTGATAGGCTGGGGACTAAGGATTGAGTCTGTCGCCACGTGTCTAGAGGAGACGATTTAGCGGATATGGCTGCGAAAGTCGCATCATTACCTATTCTTGGATGGGTCCGCCGGTTTATAATGCTGGCGCTCGTGGGCTTGGCCGCTTGGCTGACCGTGCGCGTCGTCCTCGCCTTGATCGCGCCGAGCAGTGTTTGGACGCCCGTGGAAACGGCGGTCGCGCCAAGCGCCCCTATGCCAGCGGCCACCGCCGTCAGTTATAACTTCACGACGAACCCTTTTGCGGCCGGTGATGAGGCAACAGAACCGGATGATGCGCCCCTTGCGGCGGATAGCGATGTTCCTGAAACGACACTCAACCTGACCATCACGGGTATTCGCGCCGAGGTGGGCGATCCGGAAGGCGGGTCCGTGCAAATCCGCGCGGCCGATGGAACGGAAAAGCGCTATTATGTCCGCGACGTCATTCAATCCAATGTCGAACTGCGGGGTGTCTTGTCCGATCACATCCTTCTGATTGTCAATGGCGAGAACCAACGTCTTAGCGTTGAGGATGCAAGAGGGACGAACGCTTCTGGTCCTATGACCGCCCCGTCCGGGGCCTCTCAAAGCCAGCTTTCGACGATCCAGGGACTGAGCTTTGACAGCTTTATGCGCGCGATTGAAACGCGAAGTGTCGTTGATACCGATCCGTCGAAACGCGGATTGCGCGTGTCAGCCCGCTCCCCGTCCGTTGATTTGTCAGTCTATGGTGTTCAAGAGGGCGATTTGATCCAATCCGTTGCGGGCGTCCCCACCACAAACGGCCTGCCTAATTTTGCCGATATTCAGCGTCGCGTCTCGACCGGGCGTCCTGTCACTGTCGAGTTTCTTCGCGATAGCCAACCCATGACCGTCACAATAGGTGGACCTTCATGACTTTTCTGAAAACCCTCCTGATGGGCGGCGCGCTCGCCTTTGGCACGCTCGTGCCGGCTGTGAGCTTAGCCCAATCCAGCGGGCAAGGTGTGCATATAATCAGCCTGCAGGATGCAGACATTCGGGAATTCATCGATGATGTCGCCGTTGTAACGGGTCGAGGCTTTTTGATCGATCCGCGGATCAATGGTCGCGTGACGATTAGTTCTGAACAAGCGCTCACGCCGGGTGAGGTCTTTGCGGTCTTCAAAGAAGTCCTGCGCGTCCATGGATATACGGCGATCCGTACACCCTCCGGCGAATACCGGATCACGCTTTTGCAAGGCTCTGCCCAAGACGCACCCCTGGCGTCTGGCAACGGTATTGGCGGGCAGATGAACACGGCAATCCTGACCATGCGCAACGCCGATGCGGCCAATGCGGCGCGTCTCATTAAGCCCGTCATGCACAGCCAAGGGCAAGTGACCGCCAACCCACAAGGCAGCGTTTTGGTTGTCACGGATTTTCCGGAGAACATCCGCAAAGCCCGCGCCATTGTCCAAGCGATGGAAAGTGACGGAATGCGCCGGGAAACCATCCAGCTTCGCCAGCTTTCCGTTGGGGACGCCGAAGCCGCACTGAGCGCGATTGGCGGGCAAAACCCAACCTTTCGTATGGCCACAATTCCGGCAACTAATACGCTTATTATTGAGGCCATGCCTGAAGAACTGGCGGAGCTGCGCCAGCTAATCGCCTCGATAGATGTTAGCGGTGCGGCACCCCGTGGAGCGATATCCGTCATCCCGCTACGCCATGCCAATGGGGCAGATCTGATCGAACTCCTGATCGGTCTCTTACCTGCCTTTGTCGAAGACGGCCAACCTGCGCCGACTGTCGCGCATGAACCGGGTTCAAACAGTCTGGTGATTAGCGCTTCACCCGAAGTACAGGCGGAACTCTCCGGTCTTGTTCGCCAGCTTGATGTGCGACGTCCGCAAGTTCTTGTTGAAGCGCTCATTGTGGAAATCAGTGATAATGCTGCCAAAGAACTCGGTGTACAATTTGCTTTGGGCAGCACGGATGGCGGCACAGTTCCGCTCTTCACATCAAACTTCTCGCGTTCAGCACCCAACCTGCTGGCCCTGGCGGGCGCTTTGGGGGGCACGGGTTTGGGTCTCTCTGACACCGCCACAACAGCGCTGGAGACGGCGGCAGTCGAGTCGATTACAGGACTTAGTGGCGGCAGCTTTGGCGTTGGCGGGCTGAGCGGCAATACGCTATTTGCGGCGGTGTTAAATGCGGTCGAGACCGACGATGACAGCAATGTTCTGTCCATTCCCTCTGTCACCACGCTGGATAATGAACCGGCAACATTCCTTGTTGGTCAGGATATTCCGATCACGACAGGGGAAACGGTCGGGCAGGATTTTTCTAATGTGTTCCGCACGACACAGCGTGAAGAGGTCGGGATTAAACTGGAAGTCCTGCCGCAGATCAGTGAGGGTGATGTGGTGCGCCTTGAGATTAGCCAGGAGGTCAGCTCGATCGCCGGCGTTCTCACCACGGCGCAAGGCGATTTCATCACCAATAAACGCGAGATCGAGACAACGGTGCTAGCCAATGATGGTGAAGTGATCGTCCTTGGCGGATTGCTGCAGGATGACGAGCAGATCGACATTGAAAAGCTACCCGTCTTGGGGGATTTGCCTGGAATTGGCCGGGCGTTTCGCTCAGAAGGAAAAAGCCGAAGTCGAACGAATCTGATGGTCTTTTTGCGTCCGACTATCATCCGTAATGCGGATGACTCACGGGCCCTGACCCGCTCGCGTCTTGATCGTATTCGCGCTGAAGATATTGCGCAAAGCGGGCGCGAGATTAGCAAGCTGGATCAGCTTACAATCGAGCCTTTGGAATAATCAATGCGGCGCGGCCTAATCCTGATTGGGGTTATAGCGGCCCTGTTAAGTGCCGTGAGGCATTTTCCATTGGTTTGGGCCATGGGGGCTGCGCCAGCGGGTGTGGGTACGCCGTCAGGCACGATCTGGAACGGACAACTCGCTGATGTGCCACTTTTCGATCGGTTATCTGTCCAAGCTGGCCTAGGTCACGTCACCGTGGAAACACCGCCCGGACCCACAAGTTTTACGGCGCAGCTAAGGCCCGGACAGGTCAAGGATTTGGCGCTCTCACTGCCCTTTGCGGCCATGCCTATTCAGGATCAGCGCCTGCAAGGCGTACGCGGTCATGTGTCGCTGCGGATTGATCAGGCCCGCTTTTCTGACCTGCAATGCGAAATGGCGGACGGGACAGCCGCCACAAATGTCCTGGCCATGAATGCGCAAACACTGGGCTGGACCGGGCCAGACCTGTCAGGCCCTGTTTATTGCGTAGAGGGACAGGTCCGCGTTCGTTTGACAGGCGCGGATAGTGCCGCCGAGGTGGATGCGACCGTATTGATCGGCGCGGACGGCGTGTACCAAACGGATATTCTGGCCCGAGTTTCTCAACCCGGCGCGGGCGCCGTGCTGGGCATGTTTGGTTTTTCCTCTGTGTCCGCCAATGAATTTCGTTTGTCAGAGCAGGGGCGGTGGCGATAACGATGGATATGCCTACGCCCAAACGATGGCTTTACTTGATCTTGATTTCGTGTGGACTGGCCGCCTGCGCGACCGCGACGACAGGTACGCAAGAAATTGCTCAAAGCGGACAAAGTCCAACGAACGCAGAAATCCCGATTGAGGGCAATCAATTAGCGCCCCAAACGCTGCGCGCCGGGGAATGCGGCCTCTTTGGTTGGGACCCAGAGGCGCGTTTCGTCTTTTTCGCAACACCGCGCCGGGGGGCGTATCTCGCAGAGGGTCAGCGCCGGTCGCTACAACCAAGTGGTGAGTTTCCGAACCTTCGCTTTGACACTATCGACGTGGCCTTGGGCCGGGTCGAAGACCTGGACGACGGCAAACGCTATCCGGAAGCCCGCTTGCAAGAGGTTTTGCCCGATGGGTTTACCCGCGTCTTGCCCTTGCGTGTAGTAGAAACCTGCACAATGCCCGCGCAATCGCTTTAAGAATATTCAGAGAGCCCGCTGTCCAAGCCAGATAAGCGCGATACCCAAAGCGAGGTAAGGTCCAAAAGCGAGGCGTAACTCTCTATTTTCCCGCTCGGGCCAGACATGGATCAGCGCGCTCACGCTGGCAATAAGCACGATAAACGGCAGGGCTATCGCGCCGCACCACGCCCCGCCAACGGCGAGGAGTTTGGCATCGCCGCGACCCAGCCCGTCCCGTTTCCGAATGAGGCGGTACGCGACTTCGACAGCCCAAAACGCGCCATAGCCGAGTGCAGCGCCCAAAAGGTGCGGGTAAAAGTCCAGTTGCGTTCCGAACGCCCAGATCAAACCCATAACAAGCAGGGGGTAGGTCACGATGTTGGGCAAGCGCCCTGTCCGTGCGTCAATCCAGGCTAAACCCGCCAAAGCGATGAGCAATATTGCACCGGCAAAAAGAGTGGGGACAAGGGTCGACACGCCTCCGCTTTACCTCATTCCAACGTGGACGAAAGGCAGGAAACACCCTAAGTGCGGCCCCAAACGAAATGCTCGTGACATAAGGAGACGGTCATGACCAATGCCACCAATCTCCGTGATTTGGATGAGCTGTTAGATCCCATCGAAAATCCTCTGCTGGACGCGCTCGCCTTGGACAGTGACGTCGCCCTGCGCGCGGCGCTAGACGGCCTTCATCCGGCTGACTTTTCCGACTTTTTCGAAGCCCTTTCTGACGCGCAGCGCGAAACCCTGATTGAGCGCGCGCCGGACGTGATTACGGGCGAACGCCTTGTCGAGCTAGAAGATGAGGTCGTCGAAGATGTCCTGCCTTTGCTGGAAGCCGATGTCATTGCCGATGCGCTAACGGAGCTTGATAGCGATGACGTCACCCAGATTGTCGAAGAGCTAGATCCTGCTCAGCGCGAGGATGTCCTGGACGCCATGCCGGCCCAAGACCGGCGCGATGTTGAACAAAGTCTCGCTTTTGATGAGGAGACGATTGGTCGCCTCATGCAGCGCGAGTTCGTCTCTGCGCCTGAGTTCTGGACGGTCGGCAATACAATCGATCATATGCGCGCGACGGGCGAGGACTTGCCGGAGCAATTTTTCAATATCTATGTCGTCGATCCCGCTTTACGTCCGGTGGGCTATGTGACGGTCTCAAAGCTGATGCGCGCACCGCGCGAACAGACGCTTTCGAGCCTGATGACGGAAAAGCTGGTCACAGTCGATCAGCGGCTTGACCAAGAAGAAGCGGCGTATCTTTTTGAAAAATACCACCTGATCAGCGCGCCAGTGGTCGATGAGCAGGGCCGTATCGTGGGGATGATGACAGTCGATGATATTATCGACATTATTCAGGACGAAAACAAAGAAGATATTTTGGCGCTCGCCGGGGTCTCGGAAGCGGGCTTTACGGATACGGCCTTTGAGACGGTGCGGTCCCGCGCGCCTTGGCTTCTCGTAAACCTGTTTACCGCGATCCTCGCCTCTATCGTGATTGCGCGATTTGATTATGCGATTGAACAGATTGTGGCGCTGGCTGTTCTGATGCCGATTGTGGCCAGCATGGGCGGTAATGCGGGCACGCAGGCCCTCACTGTCGCCGTGCGCGGCCTGGCAGAACGCGACCTCACCCGCGCGACTGCGTGGCGGGCCATAAGACGCGAAGCGCTCAGCGCGCTGATAATCGGCCTGATTTTCGCGGTCGTCATGGTTGTCGTGGTCTATATTTGGTTTCGCGATCCGCAATTGGCGGGCGTGGCGTTCGTGGCGATGGTTATCAATCATGTCTTTGCGGGGCTGGCGGGCGTGCTCATCCCGCTTGGCCTGCACCGAGCCGGCGCCGATCCGGCGGTGAGTAGTTCGGTGTTCGTGACGACGGTGACAGACGTGATCGGTTTCGCGGCGTTTTTGGGATTTGCGGCGGCGGTGTTGCTGTGAGTTTTACCCTTTAATTCTCTCAAGGGGCGAACCCGGCACAGCCCTTGCACCCTGACTCCTGAACCGCACCAGGAGTGTTTCGAAATGAGCCGGAATCTGTCGATTTCTGAGACGGGCCTGCGTCTAATCAAGGCGTTTGAGGGCTATCGGCCTGTGGACCGCGAACTGGTCACGGGCGCGCGCGTAGTGGGGTATGGTCACCGCGTCTATGAACCCACTCCGCGAGCGATGAGCCGGGACGAAGCCGAAAACCTGCTGAAAATCGATCTTCAAGCCTATGAAGAGATGATCAATGAGGAGGTTCACGCGCCCCTGACGCAAAGCCAGTTTGATGCGCTCTGTTCGCTGGCCTTTAACATTGGGCCCAAAGCGTTTCGGGAAAGCGATACGCTGCGCGCCTTGAATAATGGGCGCATATTGGACGCGGCCAATGGCTTTGATGTGTGGCGCAAAGCCACGATTGACGGGAAAACCTATGTCGTCGATGCGCTGATGCGGCGTCGGACGGCAGAAAAATCCCTATTTTTACGTACGGAACGCAGTGTTCCTGCAACCACGGCGCTGTTGGAGCCAAAACCGGATGCCGTCGCCGCACTTGTGCCGACAGATGACGGATTGCCCGTATTTACGGCCAATGATCGCGCTGGCGTTGTGGCGAAAGCGCCCTATGAGATCACGCCCAACCCGCTTCGACGCCGGGAGGATCAAGAAGCGGGCATTCTGACTTTATCAGAGGTGGTCGACGTCGATGACCTTGAGACGGAAGCGGGCCTTGAGGGGGACGGAACGCCTGAAAACGACGCGTCAGCTCTCGACCCCTCAGATCTCGACCCCTCAGAGCGCAACGCCGAGGCTCACATCGAGACTGGGGATGTTGAAACCACACTTGAGACTGAAGACGAGACGGACGTCGACGCGCCATTGTCGATCGTGAAAGACGCCGCAGATGCGTTGGGAGATCGCCTGGATGCGTTAATTGATGACGAGGCCGAAGCCCCAAAGCAAGGGGATTGGCCGCAATCTCTCATTCAAGCGGCGAATGCTGAGGAGGATTTGCCGGACGTCAAAAAGGACGAAACGCCTAGCAATCTCTTGGCCTTTCCGGGCGCGAGCCGTGTGGCGACGGAGACCGGCTCAGAGGACGTGCCGAGCTCAGTGACAGACGCATCGTCTGAGAGCGCTGAAATGGTACTGGATGAGAGCGATGTTGAGGTCACCCGGAATGATCCGACCACTTTTGATACCGATTCTGGAATGGATAAGGCGAGTAATGAAACGCTCAGCACGGACGGATCAGATGCCGGCTGGCGCGCCGAATCTCACACGGAAGATCAGGGCGAGGCCGGGGCAGGTCTCTGGATACCGATCTTGCTCGGCTTTGCTCTGTTAGGTGCCAGCCTGATGGGGCTTTGGCTCGGTGCGGAGGACCTCTTGGGCGAATGGGGCCCGATTATGGCCCTATCAGGCGCTATAATTGGTGCGCTCATGGTGGTTTTTTCGCTCTATTTGATCACGGCTGGACGTTTGCGGAGCGCGTGACAACCGAGAATTAAACATTTCTGGGTAGGGGTATTCAATGAACGTCGGCGATAGACCGACATTTTAGGTGAAGGTGAACCCAATGACGACCATGCTTGCCGATTGGACCGAGGCGCATAACGCGAAGTTTCAGTCATCGATCATGACATTTCAACACAATCTTGCCTCGACAGGACTGTTTGAAGATGCAGCCCTGATCGAGCTCTTGAAAGATCATCCTGCGCATATGCTGGATGTCTGCACCATGGGCGCGAGTGATGATCCGCGCTATCCGAACAAGTTCCGCACGGGTGATTTCCGTGACGTTCCGGCGCAGGTTTTGCTGGATGCGGCAAAGGCTGGGAAAGTCTGGATCAATGCGCGTAATGCCATGAATCACCATCCCGCTTATCGTGAGGTTTTGGAAACGATGTATGGCGAGTTGTCCGCTGCGACGGGCAATCGGGCCTTCAACCCCAAAGGGGGCATTTTGATCAGCAGTCCTGTGGCTAAAGTGCCGTATCATTTCGACAAAACAGAAACGATCCTTTGGCATGTGCGTGGGCAGAAGACGATTTATCTGTGGCCGGTTAATCAGCGTTTCATCCCGGATACGGCCCATGAGGCAACGCTCACAGATCTTCTGGATGATGACCTACCTTATCGCGCAGAGTTTGATGATGAAGCGACTGTCATTGATCTGCAGCCGGGCCAGGCGGCGACTTGGCCGCTTAATTCGCCACACCGCGTGGACAATAAGACGTTCTGCGTCTCTGTCACGACGGAATATTCTACGCGTGAGAGCGGTATGAAAAATGCGGCTATGCTTACAAATGGCGCACTGCGGCGTTACCTGAAAATGAACCCGAGCTATGAAAAAGACGGTCTTGTGAAACGACAGGTCAAAAGTGTGGCCGGGCGGGTCATTCGCAAAGCCGGGCTTATGCCCAGCACAAGCAAGCCGGATATGGTGACGTTTAAGCTCGATCCAAAGGCAGACAGTTACCTCGTGGATGTGGAGCCGGTTGAACGGTCCTTCTAAGGATTGACGACCGGGTCGATCAGGCCCCGTGGGCGTGCGGCATGAAGATCACCTTGCGTCCATGCCAATATCAAAATTGGGCGCGCTATGCGTTAGCGCGCCAATGCTAATCACATCAATGCCACTTTCGGCAATGCCGCGCACGGTTTGTAGAGTGACCCCGCCGCTGGCTTCCAAGGTTGGGCGACGACCTTGGTATGCGTCGACAATTTTCACGGCCTCGCGCAAACGATCTGGTCCCATATTATCGAGCAAGATTACGCCGGGCTCATAAGGCAGGACAGTTTTGAGTTGGTCCAGCGTGTCCACTTCAACACTGACGGTCACCATGTGGTCAACGCGCTGCATCAATGTGCCCAGCGCGGCGTCAACACCACCCGCTAATGCGATATGATTGTCTTTGACCATCATCGCGGCCGCCAAGCTTTCGCGATGGGCAAAGCCGCCGCCTGCGAGGACGGCCCGTTTTTCCAAAGCGCGCAAGCCCGGCGTCGTCTTTCGTGTGGCGGCAATGCGGACGCCTGTCCCGACCACGGCTTTGGCATAGTGAGAGGTGAGGGTGGCGACACCGCTCATACGACCGAGGAAGTTCAAGGCGACGCGCTCCGCAGATAGAAGCGAACGGCTGGGTCCGGTCACTTTCGCGACGATGTCCCCTTTTGCGACGTGACCGCCATCGTTAATCACCGCTTCGAACGTCATGGCGGGGTCAACGAGAGCGTAAGTAAGTTGCGCCGCTTGCAAGCCGGCGATCACACCGTCTTCGCGCGCCCGCATCACGAGTGAGCCCTCTGCCGTCTCCGGTACTAGCAAATTAGCCGTTAGGTCCCCTGAAATCCCGAAGTCTTCAGCTAAGGCGGCGCGGACTACGGGTTCAATGACGATAAGGGGAAGAGGGGGAAAGGTCATGCGGACCGCCTAGCCTTTTGGGAAGGGCAGGTCGAGACCTACGGCGCTTAACAGGCGGACAAAGGCTCTATATAGGTCAGGCTCTACCGAGGAGGAGAGAATGGACCGTAAGACGACATTTATTGGTATTGGATTTGTATTCTGGCTTAGCGCGGCTGTCCTGATGCATTTTTTGGGACCTCTCGTCTTTGACGGTGGGATCATCCATGGTCTTTGGTGGCTTGCAAACTTTGGATTTGGAGCAGTCGCGATCATCTTAATAGCCCGTCTGACAGGGCGCACGAAGCATGACATGTTGGTGCCGACGGCGCTGATGGCCATGCCAGCCATGCTGCTCGATGGTGTTGCGGTGACATTGGATGCGCGGGGTCTAACCCATGTTTACGCCGATCAGCCGCTGATAGCCGCTTATACGGGCGGGTTTTTGCTGTTCGCCTTCTGGTCATTTTTCTTCTTTGCGCTCATCTGGCATCGTCCGCACACATCAGCATAGAGAGCTAGGAAGCGCTTTTAGAAATCCCTGGAGGTACCACCCGGAATCGAACCGGGGTTCACGGATTTGCAATCCGGTGCGTCACCACTCCGCCATGGTACCATCGCAGGGGTGCGCGCCATACCGCGCTTGGGCGCGCCTGCGCAAGAGCCTTTGACGGTTATGCGTGTATCGGCGTTGCACGGGCTGGCGGAGACCGCTAGAGCGCGTCTAACATCAACTGCCAGAGACTCGGCTCCAGACCTTAGGTCACATGATCCATGGATAAATTTGATTTCAGCGCCGCGCGGGAAACAATGGTGGAAAGCCAAATCCGCACAGCCGATGTAACCGAACCTGCGCTGCTTGGCGCGTTTCGCCGGACGGCGCGCGAACGCTTTATTCCGCAAAATCAGATGGCGCTGGCTTATGCTGATGCTGAAGTCCGCTATGAGACGGGCCGCATCTTACTGCGGCCGCGTGATTTTGCTAAATTAGTGCAAGCGGCTGATATTAAACCAACAGATGTTGTTCTGGATTTGGCCTGTGCGCGCGGCTATTCCACAGCGGTCCTCGCCCAGATCAGTGATACCGTTGTGGGTCTCGAAACGTCAGTGGATGATGTTAACCGCGCGACGGATTTATTGATGGAGGCGGGTATTTTGAACGCTGCTGTTGTGCAGGGCGACCTGAAGCGTGGCGCATCTGAGCATGGCCCGTTCAACGTGATCTTGCTGGCTGGGGCCGTCGATAGCGTGCCGGAGGCCTGGTTTAGCCAACTTGCAGATGGCGGACGACTGGCCGTCATCGTTCGAAAAGGGCGCGTCGGTCGCGCGACGATTTATACGAAGTCAGGTCAAGCGGTAGGGGACCGCGTGGAATTTGACGCTAATGCGCCCTTCGTCGAGGGTTTTGCACCGGAAGCGAGTTTCGTTTTTTAGGCGGCACGCCTGAGATTAGTATTGCGGCGGGCGAGCCGCTTTGAAGGACACCCCATGCGCAATTTCCTCATTTCACGCTCGCGCAAATATAGTGTCACTTTAGCCTGTTTGATAAGTGTGGCCGCTTCGCCATTGGCTTATGCGCAAACATCTGCGCCATCTTCATACAGCGAAACCCTGCAAGATGTGTTGGCCAGCGTCTATCGCTCCAACCCTGTCCTCCAGGCAGAACGGGCGCGACTGCGCGAAGTGGACGAAACCTATATTCAAGCCCGCGCGCAAGGCCGCCCACAACTGACCGCTGGCGCAGAAGCCAATTATACATGGAATCAGACCCCCGAGACGGGTGGGTTTTTTGGGTTCTCTGGCGGCGAAGTCACAGGCGCGCCCTATTCGGGGCAGGTCTCCCTGGTCCAACCTATTTATCAAGGCGGACGGTTGAAAGCGCTTCGTCGTCAGGCCAAAGCGTCTATCCTGGCCGCACGGGCCGGTCTGGAAAACGCAGAAAACAATATCTTTCTCTCTGCGGCCAATGCCTATGTTGATGTTCTGCGGGACGAGGAAACAGCGCGTATCCGTCGCAATAACGTTATGGTTCTGACTCGTCAGCTGACCGCGTCCAATGCGCGCTTTGAGGTCGGCGAAGGTACGCGCACGGATATTGCGCAGTCCCAATCGCGCTTAGCCGCTGCCGAAGCGGGTCTTGCTCAGGCTGATGCGCAGCTGGCGGTCAGTCGCGCGCAATTTGTTCGCATTGTCGGGCGGTCGCCGCAACAGCTTGCCCCTGCGCCAGACTTTGTTTTGCCACCAAGTTTAGAGGCGGCGACTGCGCTGGCGCGTGAAAACAACCCGCAATTGATGGCCGCATATTACAATGAGTTAGCGGGCGAAGCCGGTATTGATGTTGCCAAATCAGCGAGCCGGCCATCCTTGACGATGAATGGCTCTGTGCTGGCCGCGCGTGAACAGTTGCAGGGAATTTCTGAGACGGATCAGGCCGCTGTCGGTTTGACGCTCAGCATGCCGATTTTTTCCGGCGGATTGAATAAAAGCCGTGTGCGGCAAGCCAAACATGTGAAAACGCGCCTCGCGTTTCTGACACGCGACACGGAACGCGCGGTCGATCAGACAGTCGCTCAAATCTGGGCGCAAATGGAAGCCGCGAAAACCGTTGTCAGCACCTCTCGACGACAAGTTGACGCTGCAGAGATCGCTTTTGAAGGCGTGACGCTGGAGCAGCAAGTCGGCACGCGTGATCAGTTGGATGTGCTGAATGCGGAACAGGAAGTGCTGAACGCCAAACTGAATCTGGTGAATGCAGAGCGCAATTATGATTCGGCCGTCTTTCAGCTTCTATCCGTGATTGGGGTGATGGATGCGGAGGGAATTGCTTTGCCGATTGAGAGCTATGATCCCACCGCCTATCTTGGGGGTGTGGCTTATGATGGGTTGGAGCGGGCCGTAGACCGTTTTGTCCCTGAGGCTGTTCAAAAAATTGCGCCACAACTTCCAAACCTAGTTGTTGATCCTGCGGAACTTGTCCTATCCGGGCTGGAGGCAACGGAGATAGATGATGTCGCTGCCAGTTTTGGCGAGCAAATGGGCGTTGTGGGACAGATTGCAAAAGAGAGCGTAGATCTGCTCACCGCGCAGACGCCAGCTTATGATCCGCGCTTGAATGATCCTGATCCGACGATTGATACAGCGCCGTTCGGGCCTGTAACGGCCGTGCCTGACCCGGATATAGCCGTTAATCCTCAACGCGAAGATGTTCCGATAGAGGGACTACCAATTTTCGCGGTTGAAGAGACCCTCGCGCTTGATGAGGACGGGGCCAAGTAGCGAATTTCTTGTCTAACACTATAAGTCGTGCCTGTTACAGGCCGCCTATCCCCAGAAAAATATGTCGCTTGCGCAACGATTGGCTGATTCGCCTCAGAATTGAGACAGGCCCGCGCTAGACAACGATGACGGGTTCGCTTACGTCTTGAGTATTGATTAAGGGTTCTGGGGTTCGGCTCTTGCAAATAGCGGGTCTAGGGCTCGCCCTATGAGGGGAAATTGGCGTAGACGATGTCCGAGCAGACACCAGAACAATCCACTGGCGAAGCGATTGATGCTGAACCCAGCATGGAAGACATCCTCGCCTCTATCCGTAAAATCATCGCGGATGATGGTGATCCCGTCCCTCTAGATAGCCCTGCCGCCGTGGAAACAACGCTGGCGCCTATCGCGGTAGATGCTGACCCGGTGGAGACGCTTGATCCCGATGATCTGGACATTGACGCCCTGCTAAACGACGTTGATCTCTCAGAGCCTGAAAGCCTGCTCACTCAAAATATGGAGAGTGAAGACCTCTCCGGGAGCCTTAGTGAAGACCTCTTGAGCCAAGACCTCTTATCCGAGTTTGCCGAGGATGATCCG
>CAZSUW010000009.1:0-1645 GCA_964610115.1 uncultured Algimonas sp. | reverse complement strand
GAAGACACATCTGAAATGGAGACCCCCATGCCGAGAGCCGTTCGCAGCGACGCCATCCTCGATGAAGTAACCGAAACGGCAACGGCCACGGCCTTTGCGGAGTTAAACCAAGTGGTTGAAGAAAAAGCGGTCTATAATGAGCGCGGTCCCCGCATTGGCGATCTGGTGCAAGAAGCCCTTAAGCCCATGCTCAAAGATTGGCTGGATGCGAACCTAAAAGGCATTGTCGAGCGCGCCGTCGCCAAAGAGGTCAAGCGCATCAGCTCTGGCAAATAGGCTTGCGCCAGTAGCGAGGCGCATACCGCGCTTAACATTGCGAATAGGCTGCGCTAAGTGCGCAATCCAACGCCTGCCCTTGCTGACGGGGGCAGGCCTTTTTGTTTGAGCTAATGACCGCGATGACCGAATTGTCCCCAGAATTGCCCCAAGAATTACCAAAGCATTTTGATCCCAAATCCGCAGAGCAGCGGATTTATGCGGCGTGGGAAGAGGCCGGCTGCTTCAAGCCGGACATGGACGATAATAAGCCGCCTTATTCGATCGTCATTCCGCCGCCCAATGTGACGGGCAGCCTGCATATGGGCCATGCGCTCAACCATTCGATCCAAGATATTCTGGCCCGTTTCCACCGCATGACGGGACATGATGTGCTGTGGCAGCCAGGCACCGATCATGCCGGCATCGCCACGCAAATGGTAGTGGAACGCCAACTGGCCGAGAAGCAAATGCCCCGCGCCTCAATGAGCCGCGAAGACTTCCTCAATCACGTTTGGGCGTGGAAACGCGAAAGCGGCGGCATGATTTTTGAGCAAGACAAGCGCCTCGGCGTGTCCTGTGATTGGAGCCGCGAGAAATTCACCCTCGGCGACCCCGAAACGGGCGACATGCAGATGGCCGATGCGGTGACCAAGGCCTTTGTCGATCTCTACAATAAAGGCCTGATTTATCGCGATAAACGCCTTGTGAACTGGGACCCACATTTCCAGACCGCGATTTCCGATCTGGAGGTCGAAAACCGCGAAGTCCCCGGCCATTTCTGGCACTTTAAGTATCCGCTGGCGGGTGGTGAAACTTACACTTACGTCGAAAAAGATGAAGACGGAAACGTCACGTTCAGCGAAGAGCGGGACTATATCTCCATCGCGACAACGCGGCCCGAAACGATGCTGGGCGACGGGGCGGTGGCGGTGCATCCAGATGATGAACGCTACGCGCCTATTGTGGGCAAGATGGTGCGCCTGCCGCTCGCCGATCGCCTGATCCCGATTATCACGGACGAATATCCCGACCCGGATTTCGGCTCCGGCGCGGTGAAGATCACCGGCGCGCATGACTTCAACGATTATGAAGTCGCCAAGCGGAACGACATTCCGATGTATTCGCTGATGGGGCCGAAAGGCGAGATGATCGCATCCGAGATCATGCCCGAAAAATATGTCGGGATGGATCGGTTCGAAGCCCGCAAAGCTGTGGTCGCCGACATTGATGCGGAAGGCCTGCTGATCAAGGTCGAAGACAAAACCATCATGCAGCCCTTTGGCGACCGCTCCAACGTAGTCATTGAGCCGATGCTGACGGATCAGTGGTTTGTGGATGCGGAGAAGCTCGCAGGTCCGGCGATGGAGGCCGTGGCGCGGGGGCATGC
>CAZSUW010000008.1:22997-45442 GCA_964610115.1 uncultured Algimonas sp. | reverse complement strand
CGCAAGCCATCGTAATCGAAGCGGAGCCGCGCCCAGATGGGTCACGCCGGACGACGCGCTACGATATCGACATGGTCAAGTGCATCTATTGCGGTCTGTGCCAAGAAGCCTGTCCGGTCGACGCGATCGTTGAGGGACCAAATTATGAGTTTTCAACTGAAACCCGCGAGGAGCTTTACTATGATAAAGAGAAGCTGCTCGCGAATGGGGATAGGTGGGAAACCGAAATCGCCAAGAACCTAGCCATTGACGCGCCCTATCGCTAAAGGGACGCGATTCCGTTTGGAACGCCAAAGCCTAAAAGGTCCACTGTGACAGCTGCTATCGCTTTTTATATCCTCGCGCTGACCGCCGTAGCTGCGGCTTTTATGGTCGTGGCCAGCAAGAATCCCGTGCATTCGGTTATGTTCCTGATCCTAACGTTTTTTAGCGCGGCGGGCCTTTTCATCCTGATGGGTGCCGAATTCCTCGCCCTGCTTCTTATCATGGTCTATGTTGGCGCGGTTGCTGTGCTCTTCCTCTTCGTCGTGATGATGCTCGATATTGATTTTGCAGAGCTGAAGTCAGGGTTTCTGCAATATGCGCCAATCGGCGCCATCGTTGCGATTATCTTATTGCTGCAAATGCTGACCGTCGGCGCGGCCTACTTTAGCGAAGGCGGACGTCCGCTTGTGCCTACCGACCCAGAGATCAGTAACCTCGAGGCCTTTGGCGCGGTTCTCTACACAAAATATGCAGGCGTCTTCGAAGCGGCGGGCTTTGTACTCCTCGTGGCGATGATTGGCGCGATTGTCTTGACGCTGCGTGATCGTGAGGGTGTTCGCAAACAGAACATTGCAGCGCAAAATGCGCGGACCCGTGAAGACGGCGTCGAACTTGTCGATATTGAACCAGGGCAGGGCCTCGGTTAGCGCCGGGTATCCAACAGGGGGACTGACTTCCATGACTATCGGATTGTCACATTATCTGGTCGTAGCCGCCGTGCTGTTCATCATCGGTGTGTTCGGCATTTTCGTAAACCGCAAGAATGTCATCGTCATCTTAATGTGCGTCGAGCTTATTCTCTTGGCGGTGAACATCAACTTTGTGGCCTTCTCCGCCCATATGCCGCCAGGTCCTGGGATTAACCCGATTGATGGCCAGATCTTTAGCCTGTTCATCCTAACGGTGGCGGCCGCTGAAGCCGCTGTTGGGCTGGCAATCTTAGTCGTGTTCTTCCGCAATCGCGGAAATATTGAGGTCGACTCTGCCGACCTGATGAAGGGATAGCTTCCGTCGTGATTTACTATCTCATCGTTTTTGCCCCGCTCATCGGGGCTATGATTGCGGGGCTAGGCGGAACCCGTTTTGGCGCGCAGCGTGTGCCCGAACGTGTCAGCATGGCGTTGACGACGGGGCTATTATTCCTGTCTGCTATTTTGTCCTGGGTTGTTTTCCTCGGCGTTGCCTTTGGGGATCGCCCAGATGAGACGATCACGATCATGCGCTGGATGGACATTGGCGGTTTAAAGGCCAATTGGGCTTTTAAAGTCGATACGCTTACCGCTGTGATGCTGATCGTTGTGAATACGGTCAGTGCGCTCGTCCATCTCTACAGCTGGGGCTATATGGAAGAGGACGAATATAAGCCGCGCTTCTTCGCCTATTTGTCGCTCTTTACATTTGCCATGCTCATGTTGGTGACAGCGGATAATTTCATTCAGCTCTTCTTTGGCTGGGAAGGGGTTGGCCTCGCTAGTTACTTGCTGATTGGCTATTACTACAAAAAGCCGTCCGCCAATGCGGCAGCGATCAAAGCTTTTGTGACGAACCGCGTCGGTGATGTGGGGCTCGCCCTAGGCGTAATGACTGTCTTCCTCGTCTTTGGCTCGGTCGAATTTGACGTCGTTTTCCCAATGATTGCGGAAAATAGCACGCGCGAGCTGTCATTCCTTGGCGGCACTTATAATGCGATCGAATTGATGGCGTTCTTGCTCTTCATCGGGGCGATGGGGAAATCGGCACAATTTGTTTTACACGTTTGGTTGCCCGATGCGATGGAGGGGCCGACGCCTGTGTCTGCGCTTATCCATGCCGCAACGATGGTTACTGCCGGCGTTTTCCTCGTCTGTCGCGCCCATCCGATTTATGAAGCCGCGCCAGTGACATCGGCGTTTGTTACGGCACTTGGGGCGTTCACCGCCTTCTTCGCCGCGACTGTCGGTCTGGTACAAAATGATATTAAGCGCGTCATTGCCTATTCGACCTGTTCGCAGCTCGGCTACATGTTCTTCGCAGCGGGCGTAGGGGCGTATAATGCCGCTATGTTCCATCTTTTCACGCATGCCTTCTTTAAGGCGCTGCTCTTCCTATGTGCGGGATCGGTAATCCATGCGCTCCATCACCAGCAGGATATGCGTCAAATGGGTGGGCTGCGGACAAAGACGCCGTGGACTTACTGGACCATGATCATCGGCACATTGGCGATCACTGGCATCGGGATCCCAACGACGATGTTCGGTTTTGCCGGCTTCTTTTCGAAAGATGCCGTGTTGGAACTCACCTACTCCGCTGTCAAAGACGGTGTGGGCAGTGCTGGGGTTTTCGCCTTCTGGATGGGACTAGTCGCCGCGCTGATGACCAGCTTCTATAGCTGGCGCTTGATCATGATGACATTCCATGGCGATCATCGGGGCAAGCAGAAATATTTCGACGAAGCCCATGAAAGCCCGTGGAATATGCGCGTGCCACTTCTTCTATTGGCAGTCGGGGCCGTCTTTGCCGGTACGATCTTCTACAAACCCTTCATCTATGACGCAGGTGGTTTCTGGCACGGCAGCTTGCCAGGCGGGGATCATGCAAGCTTGGCCCCGACAAACCTCTATGCGGCAGCTGAAGGCTATGAAGGCGACTATGAAGGTGGCCACAAATACCCGATGTGGGTCCTCTGGTCTCCGCTGATCATGTCGATCCTAGGCTTTGTGATCGCGTTCATCATGTACCGGAATAACGGCGCAAAGCGGCAGATTGCGAAGGTGGAAGAAAGCGGTGGGTCTCCCTTGTACAACTTCCTTTTGAACAAGTGGTACATTGACGAACTTTACGATGTCACCATCGTGAAGGGCGCTCGGGCGTTAGGCGATTTCTTCTGGAAGGTGATTGATGTCGGCATTGTTGACCGCTTTGGTCCCAACGGCGTCGCTGCCTTCACAGCCGGTATGTCAAAGCGCATTTCCGCTCTGCAGTCTGGCAAGGTCTTCCACTATGCCTTCGTTATGTTGATTGGTGTCACTTTATTGCTGGTCGTCGGACAGCTCGGGTTTGGGGGTTAGCACCGTGTTTAGCGATCTTCCCATTCTTCCCATTCTGGTGGCAATCCCGATTTTAGGGGCACTTTTCTTGGCCGTGATGTCGCGTCTAACGCGCGCCGATGGTTATGAACAGATGGAACGGAACGCGCCGCGTACGGCGCTACTTGTCAGCTTGATCGTTCTTATCTTGTCCATCGTGCTTGTTTTTGATTTCGACGCGAGTAACCCCGCAATGCAATTCGAGGATCAAGCCGCTTGGCTAGGTGGCGGAATTGATTTCCATATGGGCGTGGACGGGATCAGCGTCTTGTTTATCCTTTTGACCGCCTTCCTGACTCCGCTTTGTATTCTGGCGAGTCAGGTGTCTGTGAAAGAACGACTCACAGATTACATGATCGCCTTCCTGATTTTGGAAGCGCTCATGATCGGCGTCTTTTGCGCGCTTGATTTGATCCTGTTCTATATCTTCTTCGAAGCGGTCTTGATCCCAATGTTTATTATCATTGGTGTCTGGGGCGGGAAGGATAGGGTCTACGCCTCTTACAAGTTCTTCCTCTATACATTGCTTGGCTCAGTCTTGATGTTGGCGGCTATCCTTTATCTGTATGCTCAAAGCGGCGTGCAATTCGGCGAAGCCACCACAGATATGGTGAAGCTGCGGGAATTGGATATTCCCAGAAATATCCAAGCTTGGCTATGGCTCGCTTTCTTTGCATCCTTTGCGGTGAAAATGCCGATGTGGCCGGTTCACACCTGGCTACCCGATGCGCACGTACAAGCGCCAACGGCCGGGTCCGTCATCCTGGCGGGTATCCTGTTGAAGCTGGGCGGGTACGGCTTCCTGCGTTTCTCTCTACCTTATTTTCCGGACGCTTCTGTCGCCTTTGCGCCAATTGTATTTCTGCTTTCGGTGATCGCTATTATCTACACGTCACTCGTGGCCTACCGTCAGAACGATATGAAAAAGCTGATCGCTTATTCTTCCGTCGCGCATATGGGCTTTGTGACGATGGGGATTTTCACTTTCAACCTGCAAGGTATTCAGGGTGGCTTGTTCCAAATGATCAGCCACGGCCTTGTTTCCGGCGCGCTCTTCTTCTGCGTTGGGGTCGTTTATGACCGCATGCATACGCGAGAGATCGCGTTCTATGGCGGACTTGTAAAACGCATGCCAATCTTTGCAGGCTTCTTCTTACTATTCACCATGGCCAATGTCGGCCTGCCAGGGACATCCGGTTTTGTCGGCGAAATCCTGACGATGATTGGCGCTTATCAGGTCAATCCTTGGGTCGCTGCGGGCGCTGCGCTCGGCATGATCCTTTCCGCCATGTATGCGCTGCATCTCTACCGCGAAACGGTGTTTGGTGAGCAGGTGAACGAGAAATTGGACGCGATTACCGATGTGACGGGGCGTGAAGCTTTGATTCTTGGACTTCTCGCGATTTTCACAATTCTGCTTGGTGTCTATCCAGCCCTTGTAACGGATATTACCGAGCCAGCGGTTGCGCAGCTCATCGCAGACTTCAACGCCGACCTTTCAGTCGCCCCAACTTTGTCTGAGGCCCGCTAAGATGTTCCAAGCGATTTCCCTCATGGCGCCGGAACTGCTTCTGGCAACGCAAACGATTTTCGTCGTCCTCGTGACTTTACTGGTCAAAGACGAAAAGCAAGCCGACGTGATGCGCGTTGTTGCCATCATTATGCTGGTCATCTTTGCGTTGATCGGTTTCTTGCTAGGTCGCCCGCAGGGCTTGGCGTTCAATGGTATGTTGCGCGTGGATGACTTCGGGCATTACGCAAAGCTGATCATCGGTTTGGGCGCGGCGCTAGCGCTAATCTTTACGCGTCCCTACTTTAAGGCCGAAGGGTTAGACCGGTTCGAGTTTTCGGTGCTTATGCTTTATGCGGTGCTGGGCATGTCGATCATGGTCAGCGCAAACAATCTGCTCGCGCTTTATATCGGCCTCGAACTCCAAACCCTCGCGCTCTACATTATGGCGGCGTTTAACCGCGATAGTTTGCGCGCGTCAGAAGCGGGCCTGAAGTATTTTGTTCTCGGCGCGATCAGTTCGGGTCTTCTGCTATACGGCGCGTCGCTCATCTATGGCTTTACGGGTCACCTCGATTTTGACGGCATTGCGACCGTGATCGCAGATGACGGGATGAGCGTTCCAATTATTGGCGGTATGGTCTTTATGGTTTGCGGCTTGGCCTTCAAAATTTCCGCGGCTCCGTTCCATATGTGGACACCGGATGTCTACGAAGGCTCGCCCACGCCTGTAACAGGCTTCTTTGCAAGCGCGCCGAAATTCGCCGCTATGGCGCTCATCGCGCGGGTCCTTTTCGGGCCGCTAGAAGGCGCGTTTGACCAATGGCAGCAAGTGATCGCCAGCATCGCCATTATTTCAATGTTTGTCGGGGCTGTCGGCGCGTTATCACAAACGAACATCAAGCGTCTGATGGCTTATTCCTCGATTGCGAATATGGGCTACGCACTTGTGCCATTGGCGGCAGGGACAGCGTTCGGGCTACAGGGCATGCTTATCTTCATGACGATTTATGTGATTACATCGATCGGCGTTTTCTCCGCGATCCTGCAAATGCGCATCCGCAATGGTATGGTCGAACAAATTAGTGATCTATCGGGCCTCGCAAAGACTAATCGTGGCATGGCCATTGTCATGACAGTGTTCATGTTCAGCCTGATGGGAATCCCACCGCTATTCGGTTTCTTCGGAAAAGTTTTTGCATTCTTGCCGGCGATCCAGGCCGATCTTTGGTGGTTGGTTGTTGCGGCGCTGATCGCGTCTGTGATCGGCGCGTTCTACTATCTGCGTGTGATTAAAACCATGTGGTTTGATGAACCTACCGTCGAGTTTATCGATGCGCCAGCGAGCCTTCGCTATATTACAACGGGTGTCGCTTTGATCTTAGGGCTACTCGTATTCTTCGGTGTGTTTACATTGCCATTGCGCGACTTGCTCGAGTCCGCGTCCTTGGCCCTGACATCGTAGTTGTCCGCTGAAGTTCATTTATCACGACACAATTGGCTCGACTCAGGACGAAGCGCGCACCCTTTACGAACAGGGTGTGCGGAATACCGTCTGGGTAAGAGCCGATCAGCAGACGAAGGGGCGCGGCCGTCTTGATCGTCAGTGGCAAAGCCTGAGCGGAAATTTTCACGCAACGTGTTTGCTGCCTTGTTCGCTAGATCCCGCAGACGCTGTGTTCATAGGCTTTGCGGTCGCGGTGGCCATAACCGAAACAATCGCGGCCTACCGCCCCAGCCAAGCTGTAACGTTAAAGTGGCCGAACGATGTGCTGGCGGGTGGTGCGAAGATTGCGGGTATACTTGTCGAGCGAGAAGCGGAGGCGCTTCTTATCGGGGTCGGGATCAATCTGGTCTCTCATCCAGAAGGTTTGCTTTATCCTGCCACCCATTTGACGGAAATCATGCAAGCAGAGGACCTCTCCGGACCAGAGCCGCTTTTTACCGGTCCTGACACGGTCCTTGCCGTTTTAGCGAATGAAGTCGACATTTGGATTTCACGGGTTTTGCATGACGGGTTTGAACCGGTTCGCGTCGCCTGGCTTGAACGTGCGCATCATTTGGGAAAGACTGTGAACGTCAATCAGCAAACCGGGGTCTTCACAGATCTGGGTCTAGACGGGGCATTGTGCCTGAAACGAGAGGATGGCACAGAGCTTCGTGTCCATGCTGGCGACGTAAGTTTCGGATAGACCTATGCTTCTTGTTATCGATACAGGGAATACAAATACGCTGTTTGCGATCCATGACGGCAGAAAGTGGGTCGGGGAATGGCGCATTGCGACGGACCCGGCGCGCACTGCGGACGAATTTGCCGTCTGGTTTCATCAATTACTGATGATGAGCGGCCTGTCGTTTAAAGATATTGGCGGCTGTGTGATTTCAACGGTCGTGCCTCAGTCCCTTTTCAATCAACGCAATCTCGCGCGTCGTCACATTGGCGTAGAGCCACTGGTCGTCGGGGAAGTTGATGTTGAACTTGGCATTGGCATTCGCGTTGATAATCCGGAACAGGTAGGCGCGGACCGTCTTGTGACTGTGCTGGGCGCGACGCTGAAATATCCCGGTCCTCTAATCGTTGTTGACAGCGGTACGGCCACGACATTCGATATTCTCTCAGAAGACCGCTTTTTTGAAGGGGGTATTATTTGCCCTGGTATCAACCTGTCCATGCGCGCACTGCACGAAGCGGCGGCACAGCTGCCCCGGATTGAAATTCGCAAGCCTGATCGCGTGATTGGCAAGAACACGGTTGCAGCCATGCAGTCGGGTGTTTTTTGGGGCTATATTGGCCTTATCGATGGTTTAGTAGAGCGGATCCGAGACGAAGATGGCCGCGACTTTACGATCATTGGAACAGGCGGTGTCGCGAGCCTCTTTGAAGGGGCCTCGAAAACAATTCAGCATTTCGATCCGAATTTGACGATTGAAGGTTTGCTGGAAATCTGGAGGCTAAATGCCCAAACCTAAACAAGACGACGAATTCGTCTTCCTACCGCTAGGGGGATCCGGCGAGATCGGCATGAACCTGAACCTGTTCGGGTTCGGGCCCGCGCATGATCGCAAATGGGTCATCGTTGATATTGGGGTGACGTTTGGAGATGCGACGACCCCAGGCGTAGACGTCATTATGCCGGACACTGCCTTTATCGAAGAGCATCGGCATAACTTACTGGGGATCGTGCTTACCCATGCGCATGAAGACCACATGGGCGCACTCGCGCGTCTCTGGCCGCGTTTAAAATGTCCCGTCTATGCCACGCCTTTTACAATGTGGCTGGTCAAAGACCGGCTTGCCGAAGCGGACTTGCTGGGTGAGGTGGATCTTATCGAAATCCCGCTAAAAGGGTCTTTCGATCTTGGACCGTTTACGTTCGACCTGATTACTTTGACGCATTCTATCCCTGAGCCCAATGCGCTCGCGATCCGAACCGCGCTGGGAACGGTTCTGCATACGGGCGATTGGAAGATCGACCCAACGCCAACGGTTGGCGAGGCCGTTGATGAGGCGGCTCTAAAAGCGCTCGGAGATGAAGGCGTCATGGCAATGATCTGCGATAGCACAAATGTTTTTTCTCCGGGGGAAAGCGGGTCTGAAGACGGCGTCCGCGATGAGTTGGTCAAGCTGATTGGCGAATATGACGGACAGGCCGTGGCTGTCGCAACATTTGCGTCCAATGTCGGTCGTCTGGACAGCGTGATGTATGCGGCCAAGGTGAACAATCGGTCCGTCTGTCTGATCGGGCGTAGTATGAAGCGCATGACAGCGGCAGCGCGTTCCGTAGGCCTGCTGTCCGATTTTACGCTGATCAGCGAAGACGAAGCGGCCGTCATGCCGCAAAGCCACGTCCTCTATCTTTGTACGGGTAGCCAAGGTGAACCCCGAGCCGCTTTGTCTCGGATTGCAAGTGGCTCCCATCGTTCCGTCCGGTTCAAAAAAGACGATGTCGTTATTTTTTCATCCAAAGTCATTCCTGGAAACGAGAAGTCTATCTTTGCCCTGCAAAATGCGCTCGCCGATGATGGCGTGCAGATTGTGACAGAAAAAGACCGCCCCATTCATGTTTCCGGACACCCGAACCGGGATGAATTGAAACGCATGTATGAATGGGTCAGGCCGCGCATTGCTGTGCCTGTGCATGGCGAACGACGGCATCTGCTAGAACATGCGCGTTTTGCCAAAATGGTCGGCGCGTCAAAATCCATGCCGGGCCGCAATGGAGAGATGATGCGGCTCGCGCCTGACGGGCCGAAGATCGTCGATATTGTACCGAGTGGGCGGCTTTATGAAGATGGTGGCGTTATCGTACCGTCGACGGATGATGGTCTGCGTCTACGCCGAAAAATGGCCTATGCGGGTCATGTCGGGGTGAGTGTGGTCATTAACCAGAAAGGCAAGATTGTTAGCGGCCCAGAACCACGCATTATTGGCTTCCCAGAAGGTCCTGATGGACATGAGTTAGACGATTTGGTCGAGGCCGTTGCGGATGCAGCGGAAGAGGCTTTTGAAGAATTGTCCCAACGTGCGCGACGGGATGAAGATATTGTTGAAGATAAGATTCGCGGTCGCGTAAAGCGCGTGGTTCGAGACCGAACCGGCAAGCGGGCTGTCGTCGAAGTTCATGCGCACCGCGTGAAAGCCGCATAAAGGAGGCTATCGTGATCGGACCCTTGAACCACGTCGGAGTGGCCGTGCCCGACATTCAGGTGGCCATTGCGTTTTACCGTGATGTTTTGGGCGCGACAGAGATAACAGAGCCCAAAGCTTTGCCACCGCAAGGTGTGAGTTTTGCCTTTGTGAACCTACCAAGTGGGCAAGTGGAGTTGATCGAACCTTATGGCGAGAACTCGCCGATAACCAAGTTTCTTTCGCGCAATCCGAAGGGCGGTCAGCACCATATCTGCTTTGAGGTTGAGGATATTCATGCTGCCGTCGAAACGATGACGGCAAGGGGCATGCGGGTATTGAATGCGCCCCGAATTGGGGCCCACGGGACGCCCGTCGTCTTCCTTCACCCCGGTGATTCTGGCGGCGTGCTGATCGAATTAATGGAAACTCCGAAAAGTGCCGTTGAGGACCATTGACCGCACTCCACAAAAGAGACGCACTGTTTTAGGCGGCTATCATGAACTGGTTTACTGCGACTGCGACTTTTATGATCCTATGGTGGCTTTCCTTGCTGATCGTTTTGCCGATTGGCGTGCGGGGGCAGGCTGAAGAGGACGCGATTGAACACGGCACGGAACCCGGTGCGCCTGTTAAGCCCATGATGAAAAAGAAACTGATATGGGCGACCGGTTTGGCCGTTATCTTATTCATCCTGACCTATATCGTGGTTTATAGTGGCTGGCTGACATGGGAACGGATGGGCCAGTGGATGGGCATTCGTTAATCCACGCGCTAACCCGCTGTTAACCACGGCTTGCGAGCGCAGGCTGCCCACCTTAAGCGAGCCTCTATGCGACTCTCACGCTATTTTCTGCCTCTCCTTAAGGAGACCCCGTCAGACGCGACGATTGCCAGCCATCAGCTGATGCTGCGTGCAGGTATGATCCGCCAGAACAGTGCGGGCATCTACACTTGGCTGCCACTGGGCCACAAAGTTCTAAAAAAGATCGAGCAAATCGTTCGTGAAGAGCAAAACCGCGCCGGTGCGGTTGAGATGCTGATGCCCACCATCCAGAGCGCGGAGCTGTGGAAAAAGAGCGGACGCTATGATGCCTATGGCCCCGAAATGTTGCGGATCACAGATCGCCATGACCGGGATATGCTATTTGGCCCGACCAATGAGGAAATGCTCACGGATGTGTTTTCCAGCTTTGTGCGCTCCTACAAAGACCTGCCGAAAATGCTCTATCATATTCAGTGGAAGTTTCGTGATGAACGTCGCCCCCGCTTTGGCGTGATGCGTGGTCGCGAGTTCCTGATGAAGGATACGTACAGCTTTGACCTGACGCCGGAAGATGCGCGCAAGAGCTATAACAAGATGTTTGTCGCCTATCTCAATACGTTTGAGCGGCTCGGCCTGAAAGCTATTCCGGTCCGTGCGGAAACAGGCCCGATTGGTGGTGATCTGTCCCATGAATTCGTGATCTTAGCCGATAGCGGCGAAAGCGCGGTCTATGCCCATCGGGACTTGGTCGAAATGGGGGCGCCGGGAACGGATATAGATTTTGATGGCGACTTGCAGGCTCTCGTCGATGAACGGACAGCCCTATATGCGGCCGCCGATGAAATGCATGAAGAAGCCGCATTCAATGCAATCCCCGAAGACAAACGCATGAGTGCGCGCGGGATCGAAGTTGGACATATTTTCTACTTCGGAACAAAATATTCTGAACCTTTCAAGGCAAAGGTTATGGGTCCGGATGGGAAAGAACATTTCTTAGAGATGGGAAGTTACGGCATCGGCGTATCGCGTTTGGTGGGCGGCATTATTGAAGCCAGCCATGATGAAAACGGGATTATCTGGCCTAAGTCTGTCGCGCCGTTTGGTGTTGGGATTATCAATCTTAAATCTGGCGATGAAGACTGTGATGCGGCGGCGGACGATTTTTACGCCAAATGCGTTGGCGCCAATCTTGACCCGCTTTATGATGACACGTCCGACCGGGGCGGTGTGAAGTTCAACCGCATGGATTTGATCGGCCTGCCTTGGCAGGTTGTGATTGGCCCGCGTGGACTGAAGAACGGTGTCGTTGAAGTTAAAAACCGCCAGACAGGGGAACGCGAAGAGTTATCGCCTGAAGCGGCTATTGCTAAGCTAACCGCATGAGCGACGCTGCCAAGATGAACGCGCCTTTTGGCAAAGTCGAGCGCATGATCGCCATGCGCTACCTCCGCGCCAAAAAGGACAGTGGCGGTGTAGGTTTTATCGCTGTCATCAGTTTTCTGTGCATCATGCTCGCCATTGCGGCGATGATCATCATCATGTCGATCATGAACGGTTTCCGCTCTGACATGATCCGCCTGACAATCGGGTCAGAGGGGCATATGTATGTCGCGCCTGTTGGCACCGAATCCTCTCCGGATCAGATCATGGCGCTGGAGCGTCGCCTGCAAACGGTTCCTGGCGTTGAAAATGCGTTTGAATTCACCCAGCACTATACAGGCGTACAGGCCAATGGACAGTTCGCCTTGGCGCAAGTCATCGGTATTCGCAAAGAAAATTTGATGGATTTTGACTTGATTGCCAATGGGGTCATCCAAGGCGATTTGAACTCTCTCGGTCAGGGTGAGGGGACTGACCAACGGATTGCCGTTGGGTCGCAAATGGCGGCGGGTTTAGGTTTGCAAGTCGGTAGCAAACTGCTTGTCTACAGTCCCCGCACGCGATCGACGATTAGTGGGTCTGTGCCCGTCAGAAAGACCTATACGATCGGCGCGATTTTCAGTGTGGGTCTGTTTCAGACCGATCAGGCCTATCTTTACATGGACTTGGACGAAGCGTCCCTTCTATTTGAAGGCGGACAGAGGGCGGGGGACATCCAACTGCGTTTGGTCAATCCCGATGAAATTGATCGACTAGATCCTAGTGTGAGAGATGCTGCGCAGCAGCCAATCTTCTTGTCTACGTGGCGGGACCGCAATGCCGGTACGGCAAGTGCCCTGCGGGTAGAACAGATCGCTATGCGGCTGATCTTTATGATCGTGGTCATTATCGCCGCGTTTCCCGTTTTGGCGTCCATGATCATGCTCGTGAAAAATAAGAGCCGCGACATTGCGATCCTGCGTACGATCGGCACGACAAGTGGGGGCATTTTGCGTATTTTCCTGATGAGTGGAGCAACTGTTGGAATTTTAGGGACTCTGGTCGGCCTACTGGTCGGCATCCTGTTCTGCCTCAACCTCTATCCAATCCAACTGGCGATTGAAGGCATAACGGGCACGCAGCTTTTCCCGGCCGATGTATATCAGCTGACAGACCGCATTCCGGTCAAGATCGTCTGGTCAGAAGTCGCATCAGTCGCGGCTTGGGGGTTCCTGATCAGCGCACTGGCTGTATTCTGGCCCGCGTGGCAAGCGTCGAAGATCGATCCGGTGGAGGCGTTGCGCTATGAATAATCATCGCCCGATCCTCTCCGTACGCAATCTGCACCGCAGCTATAAATCCGGTGGGGGTTTGTTAAAGGTTCTGGCCGGCGCGGATATTGATATTTTCCCGGGCGAGATTGTCGGCCTGATCGGCCCGAGCGGTTCGGGCAAGTCGACTCTGCTGCATGCGGCGGGCCTTTTGGAAAAACCCAATGCGGGCGAAGTCTTTATCAATGGTCGGGAGTGTCTGAAGCTCTCTGATGACAAGCGGACGGCCATTCGTCGGGCGTCTATCGGGATGGTGTATCAGTTCCATCACTTGCAGAAGGAATTCTCCGCCGAAGAAAACGTGATGGTCCCGCAAATGATTGCTGGAAAAGGGCGGGCGGAAGCGAGTGCAGAAGCCCAACGCCTGCTTGGCGCTATGGGTCTGGCGGAGCGCCTCACACATAGGCCCAGCCAAATGTCAGGCGGTGAACAGCAACGTGTGGCTATCGCCCGGGCCTTGGCCAATCGTCCACAGGTTTTGCTTGCCGATGAGCCGACCGGGAATCTTGACCCTGCAACATCCGCGACCGTGTTTAACCAGCTCTATGAGTTAAGCCGACAGGAAGGCGTAGCGGCCTTGGTCGCGACGCATAATATGCAGCTTGCCAGCTATATGGATCGGCTCTTGACCGTGCGCGAAGGCCTTGTCGTGCCTTTTACCGCTCCGCTTCCCGCTGCAGCACTCTAGTCAAAGCGTAGAAACCAAATCCGACAGCAATCAAAACCACCGCGCCTAAAGCGGTCTGCGGTTGGGTAATGATGACATAGATCAGCGTAAAGGTCGTGATGGAGAGATAGATAAGCGGCACAATTGGAAATAACGGAACTTGAAAGGGCGCGTCTTTGCCGTGTTTGTGCCGTAAGACAAACAGTCCCAGAATTGCCAGCAGGCTATTGAAAGCCAACAAACTTCCCGCGAACACAATGATCGCCTCAAAGGTCTGCGTCAGCACAAAGAAGGCTGCGATAGCGCTTTGAAATATCACGGCATTGCGGGGCACTCCATCAGAATTCGTACGGCCGAGCCACTTCAAGGTGGGAAAGTCTTGACCAATTGCCTGTAAGGCTCGCGGCCCGGCAAGCGTCATCGCCGATACCGTGCTGATCAATAACAAAGCGAGCATTCCACCGGCCAGACGGCCGCCGCTTTCACCAAAAATGCCCGTTGCCGCAATATACCCGATCTCGACTTCGCCCCGCATACTCGCAATCGGAGCGGCCCGTAAAAAGACGACATGGAGGAGAAGGTAAAGCGCAGCCACAGTCAGTGTCCCGATGACCAAGACCCAAGGGAGGCTGCGCTGCGGCGCTTCAAGCTCCCCGCTTATATAAGTCGCCGCATTCCAGCCCGTATACGCATAAGAGACATAGATGAGACTCACAGCGAAGGCAGGGGATAAAAGGTCCGTCATATCACCGGGTTGAGGGGTGAAGCTCACAGTTTGGGGGGTGTCAACAAGGATCAATCCCGCTAAGATAAACGCGATGATCAAAACCACTTTAACCGCGGTAAAGATCGTCTGCGTGCTACCAGAGACTTGGTAGGACCGTGCGTGAAGCAGAGCCATGCTGAGGACAAGGCCTAGAGCCAATGTAGTCTGGGCCGCGTCTGAAAGCCCTATGGGAAGAACGGCGCTTACATAGGCGGAAAACGCAATGGCGACCGCCGCTATTGGCGCGGCAAATCCAATGGTCGCGCTGATCCATCCCGAGATAAATCCAGCGGCTGGATGATAGGCTTCACCGAGGAAAACATATTCCCCGCCAGAGCGGGGCAGGCGCGTTCCTAATTCTGCATAACACAGCGCACCGCATAGCGCCGCTATCCCGCCCACCGACCATAGCATCAGGATCACAAAGCCCGACGACAAGTCTATTAGTTGAAAGCCAAGGGACGTGAAAACCCCCGTGCCAATCATATTGGCAATGATGACGGCCGTAGCTGTCCGAGGGCGAAACGATGACATTGCATAAACGTGCCGAGGTAAGGGAGTCTTGGCAAGCGTCGAATTGAATCTCTTGGTCTTGGTTAATATCCACAGCGTTCATATTAACCATAAAGGACAGGATTCCTATTCACTTGACATAAGAACGAAGAGTGAACAATAAGGGAGAACAAACCAGCAACAAGTAAAATTAAAGGGGATAACCATGCAAAGACTTTTCACGGCGCAATTCGCACAAGACCTCGGGTCCGCTATTGTTCTTCTAGCGTTTGTGTCCATGATGTCGTTCTGGATGATGGTTTTAGGAGCGTAAGCCGTAAGAATGGAGAGCACGCCGCGAGATTTTGTCCATCTGCGCATGCGTTCGCCTTATTCCATGCTGGAAGGGGCGTTAAAAATGGGCGCGACAGCGGAGGCTGTGTCCAAGTTCGGACAACCGGCCATCGCGCTGACGGATACAAACAATATGTGTGGCGCGTTGGAATTCAGCGAAGCCATGTCCGGCGCCGGAGTGCAGCCCATCATCGGTGTCACCCTGTCGATTGATCTCGAAGGTGCTTCCCAACCCGGTCAAATCCGTCGGGACCCTGATGGTACGCTTGTTCTCTTAGCGCAGAATGAAACCGGTTACGCCAATCTCATGGCGCTTAGTTCAAGCGCGTTTCTTGATGTCGACGGTACCGATGTTCCGCATGTTAAGGCCAGCGCTCTTCAGAATCGTACAGACGGTGTCATCGCCTTGACGGGGGGGCCGGACGGCGCGCTCAACCGTCTTATTGTCGAGGGTCGAGGGGAAGAAGCGCAGCGTTGGCTTGCGACTTTGCAGGCTCACTTTCCTGAACGGCTCTATGTTGAGCTACAGAGACATGATCTCCGTGAAGAGGGGATTGCCGAAACCGTTTTAATCGACATGGCCTATGATGAAGGTCTGCCCCTAGTTGCCACGAATGAACCTTACTTCTTAGAACCCACCATGCATCAGGCCCATGATGCCCTCTTGGCTATGAGCGAGAGCACCTATGTTCTGGAAGAGGATCGGCGCCGTCTGACAAATAAGCATTATTTGAAATCGTCAGAGCAAATGATTGCCTTGTTTTCGGATTTGCCCGAAGCCGTCGAAAACACGTTAGAAATCGCGCGGCGTTGCGCGTTTCGAGCCCCAAAACGCAAACCGATCCTGCCGCGTTTTGGAGATGGCAGTGCGTCGGAAGAAGACCAACTCGCAGAAATCGCCCGGGCGGGTTTGGACGCGCGCCTAAAAGAGGTTGAGCTTGCGGCCTCGCGCGACAAATACTTTGAGCGCTTGGATTATGAACTCGGCATTATCAATCAGATGGGTTTTCCGGGCTACTTTCTGATCGTTGCCGATTTTATCCAGTGGGCCAACCGGCAGAATATCCCTGTTGGGCCGGGTCGCGGTTCAGGTGCTGGGTCTGTCGTGGCGTGGGCGCTGACGATTACAGGGCTGGACCCGCTACGATATGGTTTGCTGTTTGAGCGTTTCCTCAATCCGGAGCGGGTTTCCATGCCCGATTTCGATATCGACTTCTGCCAAGAACGACGCGGTGAGGTCATAAACTATGTGCGGGATCGCTACGGTGCTGGCCAGGTTGCACAAATCATTACCTTTGGGACTTTGCAGGCGCGTGCTGTTGTACGAGACGTCGGGCGCGTGATGCAAATGCCGCTCGGTCAGGTCGACCGCTTGGCGAAACTCGTGCCGAATAATCCGGCGAACCCGGTAACCTTGCAACAAGCGATCAATATGGAACCGCCGTTGAAAGAGGCGCGGCGCTCTGATCCGACGGTGCGAAAACTCCTCGATACGGCCTTATCTTTGGAAGGCCTCTATCGAAACGCCTCCACACATGCGGCGGGCGTGGTGATCGGGGATCGTCCGCTAACAGAGTTAGTGCCGCTATATCGGGATCCGCGCTCAGATCTACCTGCGACACAGTTCACGATGAAATGGGCGGAAAAAGCGGGCTTGGTAAAGTTTGACTTTTTGGGTTTGAAAACACTCACAGTGATTGATCGCTGCCTGATGCTTCTGCGGAAGGATGGTGTCGAGCTGGATATTGATGCGGTTCCCCCTAATTCACCGGAAGCTTATCCACCGCTGGCTGAAGGCCTAACGGCGGGCGTCTTCCAGTTGGAAAGTTCGGGTATGCGTGACGCGCTTCGTAAATTGGCGCCTGACAGCATTGAAGAGCTCACAGCGATTATCTCGCTATATCGTCCGGGGCCAATGGCGAATATTCCAGATTTCATCGAACGAAAATTTGGTCGGCAAGAAATTACCTATCCGCATCCTGCGCTCGAAGATCTTTTGAAAGAGACCTACGGCATCATCATCTACCAAGAACAGGTGATGGAAATCGCTAAAATATTGTCCGGTTTTAGCCTTGGGGATGCTGATCTGCTTCGTCGTGCTATGGGTAAAAAAGATCAAGCCGAGATGGATCGCCAAAAGGACAAGTTCATTAATGGCGCTGTGGAACGTGGGGTGGACCCCAAGCAAGCCGCCGATATCTTCGAGCTCGTTAACGTCTTTGCGGGCTATGGCTTTAACAAATCCCACGCGGCGGCCTACGCTTTGATAAGCTTCCAAACGGCGTATTTGAAAGCCGTCTACCCGGCTCATTTCATCGCAGCGGTGATGAGCCTCGACATTGCAAATGCTGATAAGCTCGCTCTTTTTTACCAAGAGGCAGACCGGATTGATGTTGAGGTGCTTCCACCTTGCGTCAATCGATCTATGGCGGACTTTGATGTGGCGGATGGCAAGGTCCTGTATGCGCTTGGCGCGCTTAAAAATGTGGGTGTCGAGGCCATGCGTCATGTTGTGACGGTGCGCGAAGCCGGGGGTCCGTTCAAAGGTATTTATGACTTCGCCAAGCGGGTGGATATGCGGGTCGTAAATAAGCGGGCGATAGAAAACCTCGCCCGCTCTGGAGCCTTTGACAATTTAGGCATTAGTCGAGCGACGGCCTTGGCTTCGGCAGAATTGTTGCAAAAAATAGGGTCGTTTGCGGCGCAGGAGCGCGAAAGCGCGCAAGTTAGCTTGTTCGGAGATGTCGTTGACGCCACCCCTGACCCTGATTTGATTTTCCACGCCGATTGGACAACGATTGAAACCTTGGAGCATGAATTGGGGGCTGTCGGATTTTATTTGGGCGGTCACCCGCTTGATGAACATCTGAAAGGTCGCGACCAAGGCATTACAATGAGCGACAAGCTCGAAGACCTGGTTGCGTCTGGAAAGAAGAATTTTCGCGTTGCGGGCATCGTACGGCGTAGACAAGAACGCAATTCGAAAGGTGGACGCCGTTTTGCTTATTTGACTCTGTCTGATCCCACGGGGGAATATGAGCTGTTCATTCGCGAAGATATTCTTTTTGCAAAACGGGATACTATGACGGCGGGCAATGCCGTGATGTGTGACGTGCGTGTCGAAGGTGAGGGCGGTGACACACGCTTCTTTGCGCAAAGCATACAGCTATTGTCCGCTGCGGAAGTTGAAGAGGCCCCGCTGCCCGTCGGTTTGAAAATTCGCTTGCGGTCCGCCGATATTGAAACGCTAGATGAGTTGCAGGCCTTATTGACCAAATTAAGGGATACACCGCATCTTCATAGCGGCGTGATTGAACTGACGGCCCCATTATCCGCGAAACGCGAAGCCTCTTGGCAACTCCGCGGGCGTTGGGCGATCGATGCGTCGATCCAAAAGGCGATCAAAGCGAACCGCGCGGTTGAAACCATTGTCGAAATCGCGGCTTAAGCCCAATCACCGAATAACCGCATAAAGCCCTTGCATCTATGCCCTCTATGCGTATTAGGCGCGCCATTAATTCGCGTCTGCGGACGGGTACTGACCATATAGGTTTTTATCCATTCCGGTCGAACTCCCTTAGTCGTTAAGGCGTTCGTCACCCGCAGGCTAAGGTCAACCGGAAGCATGGAGATATCCTTTGTCACTTCCTGAATTTTCTATGCGCCAGCTTCTCGAAGCCGGTGTGCATTTTGGTCACCAGACCCACCGCTGGAACCCAAAAATGGCGCCTTATATCTTTGGCGCGCGTTCCAATATTCATATCCTCGACCTTTCACAGACTGTGCCATTGTTGCATCAGGCTTTGAAAGAAGTTCGCGATGTTGCGGCCAAAGGCGGTCGCGTCCTATTCGTCGGTACAAAGCGTTCCGCGTCTGAGCCTGTAGCACAAGCTGCACAGCGCTGTGCGCAATACTATGTGAACCACCGTTGGCTCGGCGGCATGCTGACAAACTGGCAAACCGTGTCCAATTCGATTGCTCGCCTGAAGCAGCTCGATGCTATGGATCCGAACGAAGCGGGCCTTACGAAAAAAGAACTGCTAAACCTTGCACGTGAGCGTGAGCGTCTGGACAAGACCCTCGGCGGGATCAAAGACATGGGCGGCAAGCCTGATCTTATGTTCGTGATCGACACCAATAAAGAAGCGATTGCGATTAAAGAAGCCCGCCGCCTCGGCATTCCGGTTATTGCGATCCTCGATACGAATTGCGATCCGTCAGAAGCCGATATTCCGATTCCGGGCAATGATGACGCCGCCCGCGCGATCCAGCTTTATTGCGAATTGATGGCGGATGCTGTTCTTGATGGCATGACCGAAGCGGCTGCGGCTGTGGGTGTCGACATTGGTGCCGCTGAAGACGTAACCGAAGTCGCGATCGATATGGCCCCTGTAGAAGAAGCCGCCCCCGTCGCTGAAGTTGCCCCTGTTGTCGAGGCGGCTCCTGAACCAGTGGCCGCACCGGCGAAACTTGAAGACATTGCTTTGATTGACGGCATCGGTCCAGTTTACAAAGAAAAGCTGGAATCTGCCGGTATCACGTCACTAGAGGCTATGTCGAAGTTGACTGACGAGCAGCTGGCTGAGCTCGACGCGAAGCTGGAAATGGGCGGAAAGCTGACTGGTAGCGATTTTGTGCAGCAAGCCAAAGATCTTGTCGCAGGCGGTACGCCGCGTGCAAAGGTTGATCAAGCTGCCGCCGCCAAAGCATAAGCTCGGCTGGACTTTAAAACATTGCGCACCGCCCGTGATGGCGGTGCGAAATTTCCCTGTAATTCCAACACTGGAGAAGTACCATGGCAATTACTGCCGCAATGGTGAAAGAACTGCGCGACAAAACTGGCGCGGGCATGATGGACTGTAAGAAGGCCCTGAACGAAAACGATGGCGACATTGAAGCTGCGATTGATTGGCTGCGCAAGAAAGGTATCGCGAAAGCGGATAAGAAATCCTCTCGCGTGGCGGCTGAAGGTCTCGTGGCTGCTGCAACATCAGGCACGACGGGTGTTGTTGTCGAAGTCAACTCCGAGACTGATTTCGTAGCGCGTAATGAAATTTTTCAAGCGGCGGTGGCCAAGATTGCGCAGCGCGGTTTGAGCGTCGGGTCTTCGGAAGAGCTCGCTGCGGCTGAGCTTGAAGGCGGCAAGTCGGTAACAGACTATCTGACAGAATTGGTCGGTCAGATCGGCGAGAACATGACCTTCCGTCGCATGGCGAAATTGGAAGTGGGTAGCGGTGTTGTCGCAAGCTATATCCATAATGCTGTGGCCACGGATATGGGCAAAATCGGCGTGCTCGTCGCGCTGGAATCCGAGGGGGATGCAGAGGCTCTCGGCGCTCTCGCCAAGCAAATCGCAATGCATGTCGCGGCGACATCACCTTTGGCAGCAACTGTAGATGAGCTTGATCCCGCCGTCGTGTCTAAAGAGCGTGAAATGCTGAAAGCCGAAGCGCTTGAGTCCGGTAAGCCGGAAAACATTGTCGACAAAATGGTCGATGGTCGGATGCAGAAGTTCTTTAAAGAGAGCGTTCTTGCGACACAGATCTTTGTCATGGACGGCGAGCGCACTGTCGCGAAAGTTATCGAAGACGAAGCGGCTATGCTTGGTTTACCCATCACACTGGCTGGCTTTGTTCGTATGGCCGTTGGCGAAGGTATTGAGAAAAAAGAAGAAAACTTTGCCGAAGAAGTCATGGCGGCTGCTAAGGGCTAAGGCTCTCAAGACCGTTATCTTTTCGACCCCGCCCAAAGTGGCGGGGTTTTTTGTGTCTGAAACGCCTTGGAAGCGACGAAAGCGTGCGATAGAGCGACTGGAATCTGGTTGGGACGGTCCATGTCAAACTACATATATAAACGTGTCTTGCTGAAAGTTTCCGGCGAAGCCCTCATGGGGGATCTGGATTATGGTATTGATACGAAAACCGTAAAGCGCATTGCTAGTGAAGTGGCAGCCGCCCATGCCAAAGGTCTCCAAATTGCTCTTGTGATCGGGGCGGGGAATATCTTTCGCGGTTTGTCAGCGCAGGCGGGCGGGATAGAACGCTCGTCGGCGGATTATATGGGGATGTTAGCGACCGTAATGAATGCGCTGGCCATGCAAAGTGCGCTGGAACAGTTGGGCGTCGATACGCGCGTGCAGAGTGCTATTCCCATGCCGACAGTTTGCGAGCCCTATATAAAACGCAAAGCCGATCGCCATATGGAGAAGGGCCGGGTTGTGATCTTCGCGGCCGGGACAGGGAACCCTTATTTCACGACGGATACCGCCGCCGCTCTGCGGGCGGCAGAGATGGAATGCGATGCTTTGTTGAAAGGTACGCAGGTTGATGGTGTTTATGATAAGGATCCGAACAAGCATGGCGATGCGGTTCGTTATGATAAGCTGAGCTATCAGAAGGTTTTAGCGGATGATCTTCGTGTCATGGATGCGGCCGCGGTTACCTTGATGCGAGAGAATGACATCCCCATTATCGTATTCTCTATTCACAAGCAGGGCGGATTAGACGCAGTTATGGCGGGTGAGGGCACACAAACCATTATTGCGTCCTGATTTGGTCCTGTTACGGACGATATTAACCGAGAGGAGCCCAATATGAGCGATTTTAAGCTTTCAGACTATCGCAAACGCATGGACGGCGCGCTGGAATCGCTTCGTAAGGATTTTGCGGGTTTGCGGACCGGGCGGGCGAATGCCGCTTTGCTCGATGGAATTACAGTGAGTGCCTACGGTAGCGAAATGCCGATTAATCAGGTCGGTTCTGTGTCTGTACCGGAATCGCGCATGCTGCTCGTGTCTGTCTGGGACAAGACAATGGTGAACGCCGTCGATAAGGCCCTGCGTCAAAGTCATTTGGGCCTTAATCCCGTTGTGGATGGCACAAATTTGCGCATTCCTATGCCACCTTTGACCGAAGAACGCCGGCGAGATCTGACAAAGGTGGCGGGAACTTACGCTGAGAACGCGAAAATTGCGGTACGGAACGTTCGGCGCGACGCCATGAACACGCTGAAACGCCTCGAGAAAGATGGTGAGATGAGCGAGAATGAGCAGAAGGCGCATGAAAAGGATGTGCAGTCTGCAACGGACGATTTGGTCGGGCTCATAGATGCTGCATTGTCGCAAAAATCTGAAGAGATAATGCAGGTCTAACTCATCGTATCGTCACCGACATATGCGGGCGTTTTGCCCAATCACCTTGCCATCATTATGGACGGGAATGGACGCTGGGCCGAAGCGCGTAGAC
>CAZSUW010000008.1:8514-22897 GCA_964610115.1 uncultured Algimonas sp. | reverse complement strand
AATCACCTTGCCATCATTATGGACGGGAATGGACGCTGGGCCGAAGCGCGTAGACGACCGCGTAGTTTTGGGCACCGGGCGGGTGTCGAAACGGTTCGGCGTATTGTGGAAGATGCCAGTGAAATCGGCATTCGAACGCTAACGCTTTACAGTTTTTCGACCGAGAATTGGACGCGCCCGAAAGCGGAAATTGCTGCGCTTATGGCGTTAATGAAGGAATATATTGAAGGTGACTTAGCGCGATTGACGCGCGAAGGCGTGCGCATCCGTATCCTGGGAACACGTGACGGTCTCTCGAACGATATTCTCTCTCTCATTACACAAGCGGAGACACGCACGGCGCAGAACACTGACTTCAATCTCAATATTGCGTTCAACTATGGCGGACGGGATGAGATTATTCGGGCCATTCGGCGCGCGGCGGCGTCGGGGGCAGACCTCTCACAGTTGAAAGAGAGTCAATTTTCGGGCTTCTTTGACACAATTGGTCAGCCCGATCCCGATCTTGTCGTTCGCACCAGTGGAGAAAAGCGGATCAGTAACTTCTTGCTTTGGCAGGCAGCCTATGCGGAGTTTGTCTTCACAGACACACTCTGGCCTGATTTCCGACGAGAGCATCTCATCGCCGCCTTAGATGAATTTACCGCCCGCGATCGTCGCTTTGGTGCGGCCACAACATCGGAAGTGGCGTAAGCGAGCATGAGCGATCCTGTCGTTAAATCGCGCTTTTCGGGAGTCGGCGTTAGGCTAGCCACGGCTATTGGCATGGTCTTACTATGCACGGCGCCGTTTTATGTCGGCGGGTGGATATGGGCTATATTGGTCGGAATATTGTCCTCCCGCATGATGTATGAATGGGTACGTATGGCCGATCCAGACAGCGGTCCATTACCGCTTTGGATAGCGATATCCGGCCTGATCATTGCGCTAATTTATGCGGTTCAGGGCCTCTTCATCGGAACACTAATCGCGACAGTTATCGTAACATTCATTGCTGTGATTGAACGCGTGCGACGCGGCCCTGTTTTTTGGAAAGTCGTGGGTCTGCCCTACATTATCATCCCCTCTGCCTTGATCATTATGCTGCGAGGCAACGAAGTCGGTTTTGCAACGGCAGGCTTTACGCAGCTGATTTTCATTATCCTGATTGTCGTGGCGTCTGATGTCGGGGCTTACTTTGCCGGGTCGCAATTTGGCGGCCCTAAACTGGCGCCGACGCTTTCGCCGAACAAAACATGGTCCGGAGCCATTGGCGGGGCAGCCTTTGCCGTTCTCGTAGCGGTTTTGGCAAGTTTCTTCATTGGTTTATCGCCCGTCTTTGCCGTTCTTTTGGCCATTCCGCTGACGATCCTCTCGGTTCTGGGTGATCTGCTGGAAAGTACGTTTAAGCGCCGCCTCGGCGTGAAGGACACGGGAACACTTCTGCCGGGACATGGTGGTTTGCTCGATAGACTCGACAGCCTTATGGCTGCGGTAGTGGGCGGCGCTATTCTCCTTCATGTCTTTGGGCATTTGTGGCCGATACTCTAATTTCATGACCCGACGGATTACGATATTAGGCTCGACCGGGTCGATTGGCGAGAGCACGCTCGACCTTCTTCGTCGCGCCCAAAAAGGTGATTTTGAAATCACCGGCCTCAGCGCAAATAGCAATGTCGAAACGCTCGCCCAGCAAGTGGAAGAGTTTGGCGTTAAAACGATTGCGATAGCGGACGAAACCCATGCCCCCGCGCTTAAAGAGCGCCTATCGGGTAAAGGCGTCAGCATTCTGTCCGGAGCCTCAGGTGTTGAGGCGCTTGCCGCAATCCCAACAGATATAACTATGGCGGCTATCGTTGGGTCTGCGGGGCTGATGCCGACTTTGGCTGCCGTGAAGCAGGGCAAAACCATCGCGCTGGCCAATAAGGAATGCCTCGTTTGTGCCGGTGAAACCTTCATGCGGTCGGTTGAAAAGCACGGAACAACGCTATTGCCCGTCGATTCGGAACATAATGCGATCTTTCAGGTTTTGGAACATGATCGGCCAGAGGGTGTGCGTCGCTTAATCCTGACAGCGTCAGGCGGGCCATTTCGGGAAACCTCTCTGGAAGTCTTGCAAAATGTGACGCGGGAAGATGCGCTCGCGCACCCTACGTGGAGTATGGGTGCCAAGATCAGTATTGATAGCGCGACCCTGATGAATAAAGGGCTGGAGCTTATCGAAGCGGCGTGGCTTTTTGAACGTCCGTCAGCGGAAATCGACGTCGTCGTTCACCCGCAATCTGTCATTCATTCCATGGTTGAGTATATTGACGGCTCCGTTCTGTCGCAAATGGGCTCTCCGGATATGCGAACCCCAATCGCTTACGCGCTCGGCTGGCCAAAGCGGATGGAAACACCCGTTGAGCGGCTCAATTTTGCGAAAGTCGCTCAGCTAACCTTTGAAGATCCCGACCTTGTCCGGTTTCCGGCACTGCGTTTAGCGCGTGAAGCCTTAGAAGCAGGGGGACAGGCACCCTGCGTGCTAAACGCCGCGAATGAGGTTGCTGTGGCGGATTTCCTTGCGGGACGTATTCGGTTTCTCGACATTGCGGCGGTTATCGAAAAAACGTTGGACCGCTTGGCGGCAAAGCAGAGCTTTTCTTGCGCGCCAGAGGTAATTGAAGAGGTTATCGCCCTTGATGTGCTATCTCGGCACACTGCATATGAGCAAATCGTAAACTTGTAAGCCTGTCTTATTCGGGGCAATCACAACTCACGGTCATGTGATCGTGTTAAGAATCATGCGGATCGGTCAGTTAAAGAAGGGAAAGGTGTGATTGCATCCATAGCCTATATCTTCTTGGCCGTATTTGTCTTTCTGGTCATGATCTCCTTGCTGATCTTCATCCATGAACTGGGTCATTACAGCGTTGGGCGTCTCTTAGGTATTAAGGTCGAGCGTTTTTCGATTGGTTTCGGGAAACCCTTATTCAAACACACTGCGAAAAGCGGGACAGAATGGACAATCTCGCAGCTGCCTCTGGGGGGGTACGTCAAATTTGCGGGTGATGCGGGTGCGGCCTCTACGCCAGACACAGAGGCCCTCGACGCGATGCGGTCTGAACATGACGACGTGTCTGATATCTTTCACTTCCGTCCCGTCTGGCAGCGCGCGCTCGTTGTTTTGGCAGGGCCGATGGCCAATTTCATTCTGGCTGCGCTTTTGTTCGCGCTTGCCCTTATGTGGGTCGGTGAACGGACGAGGCCAGCCGTGATCGGATCTGTTGTCGATGGATCACCGGCGGCAATGGCTGGGTTACAGCCGGGCGACCAAATCGCGAAGATGGATGGAAAGCCAATCGAGAGTTGGTCTGATATGGTACAGCATATCGTCTTGCGCGCCGATACACCCGTTTCGGTAACGTTCACGCGGAACGGCTTTGAGCAAGACGTTATGGTGATTCCGAGCCGTGTTGAAACAAAAGACTTTGTTGGCGGCGCAATGACAAAAGGCTTCTTTGGTGTTGGTCCAGATACTGACGTGCCGGCTCAATTCCAGAAGTCGGGGCCGATCGAAGCAATCGCGGGTGGCACCGAAAAGGTCGCCGAAACGCTAGGTATGACCGGAACCTATATTAGCCGTATTTTTGCGGGTAAAGAGGACGGCAAGCAGCTTGGCTCTATCTTTCGCATTGCGACAATTACTGGAAAATCTACGACAGACATTGCGCGGATGGAACAGCCAGTCTCCGTTCGGCTCAAGGCATTCTTTCATACAATGCTCATTCTCGGCGCGGGTATTTCCGTAGCCTTAGGCTTTGCTAATCTTCTGCCAATTCCTATGCTGGATGGTGGACATCTGCTGTTCTATAGCTATGAGGCTCTTGCCGGTAAGCCGCTGCCTATTCCAGTCCAAGAAGCGGGGTATAGACTGGGGATGTTGCTTATTTTCGGTTTGTTCGTGGTGCTCACGATCAATGACATTGGCTACTTCGGTAGCATCTCTTTCCAAGGCTAGGTTTGCGGTAAATGGGACCCATCCATCATCAAAAGCGTTTAGGCGGGTCCGTCATCTTGATGGCAATCGCGTCTGTGCTCGCTCTCTTTACGGTCGCGCTGTCAAGCGTACCAGTAAGTGCCCAAGACGCCGCCCAGCCAACGGCGCCGTCATACCAACCGCCCCAACGTATTCTGTCGATCAGCGTGATTGGCAATCAGCGGGTCGAAGCCAATACGGTCGCAAGCTATCTTCTAATTGCTCCCGGCGATCCTTATTCCGAAGAACGCATCGATCTGTCTCTAAAAACGCTTTATGCGACGGGACTTTTCGCAGATGTCATCATTGACCCACGTGATGGCAATGTTCTTATCCAAGTGATTGAAAACCCAATCATCAATCGCGTTTTGTTTGAAGGGAACAAGTCCCTTAAGACTGATAAAATCAATGATGAAATCAGCGCCGAGCCGCGCTCGCTCTTTACCCGCTCTCAGGTCCAAGAGGATGTTCAACGGATCATTGAGCTTTATCGTCAATCCGGCCGTTTTGGCGCAATCGTTGAGCCCAAAGTTGTTGAGCAGCCACAAAACCGCGTTGATTTGATTTTTGAGATCACCGAAGGCCCGGTGACGGGAGTTAAGCGGATCAACTTTATCGGCAATAATGAGTTTTCTGATCGCAAGCTCCGCAAAGAAATCGCCACGGCAGAATCACGTTGGTACGCTTTCTTCTCAAGCAATGACAACTTCGATCCAGGCCGGCTTGAGTTTGACCGCGAACAGTTACGGACCTTTTATACCAATCGTGGTTTTGCTGACTTCCGCGTTGTTTCTGCGACGGCGGAGCTGACACCCGACCAAGATGATTTCTATATTACCTTCGCTGTAGATGAGGGCGGTGAATATCGCTGGGGCGAGATTTCGGTCGAAACAGAGCTCGAGGCGTTAAACAAGCGCCTTTTACGCAATGTCATTCAAATCAACGAAGGCGATGTCTTTAATAGCTCTCTAATTGAAGAGGCGATTGATTCACTAAACTTCATCGCCGGCACTTCTGGTTATGCTTTTGTAGATATTCAACAGGATTTACGCCTTAACCGCGAAACAAAGACGGTCGATCTGGTCTTCAATATTGTGGAAGGCCCTCGGGTTTACATCGAACGCATCGACATCGTCGGCAACACCACGACTCTGGATTACGTAATCCGGCGCGAAATGGAACTGGTTGAAGGCGATGCTTTTAACCGCATTCTCTTAGATCGTTCCCGCAATCGTGTCCGCGCACTTCGGTTCTTTGAAGAAGTGGAAATCGAAGAAACGCAAGGATCAGCGCCTGATCGCGCTGTCGTCAAAGTGACGGTCAAAGAGCAGCCAACGGGTGAGCTTTCCTTTTCAGCGGGCTTCTCGTCAGCTGATGCCTTCCTTGTGGACCTGTCTATCACGCAACGTAACCTTCGCGGGCGAGGGCAGTTACTTCGGTTTGTTGTCCGGGCCTCGTCAAACCGACGTGAGATTGATGCGCGCTTCACAGAGCCGCGTTTCTTGGGACGTAACCTCGCCGCCGGTGTCGAATTGTTTGATGTGGTTATCGACTTTTTGGACGAAGCCGGATTCCGCTCGTCTCGGACAGGGGGAGCCATCAGCTTGGCTTTCCCCCTCACGCAAAATACCTCGCTGAGCACACGCTATTCATTGCGCCAGGAAGACATCAACTTCCAAGATGAAGAGCAATGTGATGCCTTGCTGGCAAGTAGTGCAAACGGCACAACAACGCCGAACCAAACGCAGCTCCTTTCGCTCTGTCAGCAAGTTGGTGGACGTCTGTCTTCTATTCTCGGGTACACGTTTAGCTGGGACCGTCGGAATGATCCGATTACGCCGACAGGTGGGTTTGATCTGCGCTTTAGTCAGGATTTTGCGGGCGTTGCGGGCGACGTGCGTTACCTGCGGACGGATGTAAGAGGTAACTATTACAAAGGATTATTCCCAGGCGTTATTGCGTCCGCTTCGATCGCGGGTGGTTATATTCGTGGTTGGGGCGGGGAGCCTATTCAGATTAATGACCGCTATTTCAAAGGGAACTTTGAATTCAGGGGCTTTGATAATGCGGGTATTGGTCCGCGGGTGATCAACTTCAATGCCGACACGGGGTCGACCCTGGTCAATGGCTTTGATGGTCGGGCCAATGCGCAAGGCGGAAACCTGTTTGGCTTGGCTGCAGCAGAGGTCAGCTTCCCCGTCGGATTGCCACAACTCCTTGGTTCATTGTTTATCGAAGCCGGGACTGTGGGCTTGCTGGATGAAGAGTTCCAATACAATATTGTTGTTGATCCAGGTCCAACGAATCTCACGGCAGGTTCATCTTGCGCTGGTATAACAGCAGCAGGTGTCATCTGTCAGCGAACATATGATCAACTCGATCCACGAGTTACAGCGGGCGCAAGCGTGTTCTGGGAAAGCCCCTTTGGACCGATCCGCTTCGACTTTACACAACCCATCGTGAAACAACCCTTTGATGACCGACAGTCATTCCAATTCACAACCCGTACGAGGTTCTAAAATGTTCTCCCCCAAACTTCTTCGCCGCGCGGTGCTTGGTAGCGCGCTCGCGTTCATCGCTAGCGCTTCAGCCTTTGCGCAAAGCACCATTCTTGTCGTTGATACGGCCAAGGTCTATAATGACAGCTCAGTCGGACAGCATATTGCCCGCCAAGTCGCATCAATGGCGACGACAACGGAGAATCAGCTCAAAGCACAGGCATCTCCGCTAGAGTCACGCGGGCAGTCTCTGCAAGCGCAGACCGCGGGGAAGACAACACAGCAAATCCTGCAGGATGCCGGCCTGAAGTCTCAGATCGAGACCTTCCAGAAAGATACGGTGAAGCTTCAACAAGATATGGCCATTGCCCAGCGTGAGCTACAAATCACCGAAGCCAAAGCGCGTCAGCTGGTCACGGCGAAAATGAAGACTATCATCGATCAAATCGCCCGTGAACGTAACGCCGATGTAGTACTTGAAAAGCAGCTTGTTATCTACGGCGAGCCTGCTGACATCACAGCGACCGTTCTTTCCCGTCTGAATTCTCAGATGACGACAGTTCCCGTGACCCGCGAACGTATCCCACGGACTAACTAGAAACGAGATGGATTGAAACAGAGCCCCGGCCTTTGGTCGGGGTTTTCTTTTACGAAATTGCAATGTCTCGAAACGGTTCTTGCCTTGCGAGGATAAAGTGCCGGACCTAAAGCCGACCTATGATCGACCCTCGGTTTTATACCTTACGCGAAAAGGGCTTAAGCCTGGCTGATTTATGCGCGCAGTTAGGCCTTCTAGCTCCAGAGGGCAGCTTCTCTGATATTATTGTGAAACGGCCGGCGTCACTTGCCCAATCTCAAGCGGGGGACGTCACATTTCTGTTAGGGCGGGATGGCGTCGAAGACTTTAAGACTGCGAAACCAACGGCCTGTTTTACAACTGAAAAATATGCCTCTGTTGTTTCTGAGAGTCACTGCGTTCCCATCGTCACGCCAACTCCCAAATATCATTTGGCCAAAACGACAGCGATGTTAGTTCATGAGCAGACCGAGCAGGCTGCAGAGATACATCCAACGGCAAAGGTTCATAAATCGGCAGTTATTGGCGAAGGTGTTGTGATTGGAGCCAATACGCTTATTGGAGCCAATGCCGTTATCGAAAAAGCCTTTATCGGAGAAGGCTGCAACATTGGGGCGTGTACCGTAATTGGTGGGACAGGTTTCGGGGTTGTTTCTGGGCCGGGGGGTGACGTGTTGTCAGTCCCGCATGTCGGGCGTGTCATTGTGAAAGATCGCGCCAGCATTGGCTCTAATTGCTGCATTGATCGCGGGCAGCTCGGCGATACAATCATCGGCGAGGACACGAAGATCGATAATCTCGTGCAAATTGCCCATAATTGTCACATCGGCAAACGGTGCTTTTTGGCGGGCTGTGTCGGATTATCCGGATCCTGCATTATTGGTGACGATGTACTGATGGGCGGAAGTGTCGGCCTCGCAGACCATGTAATAGTTGGTGATAAAGCGCGCCTCGCGGCCTTTGCGGGCGTGATGCACAATATCCCTGCGGGTGAAACATGGTCGGGTATTCCAGCTGTTCCCATCCGTGAGCATATGCGAATGGTTGCGCACACACGTCGGGCGATTAAGAAATGACTCTCACTTTGCCCATTGAACGTGACGGCGTCGCAGCCTTGCTCCCCCATGCGCCACCCGCCTTAATGGTAGACCGGGTTACGGCCTTTGACGGATTGTCGATAGAGGCTCACGTCTATGTGGATCCGGCTTGGACCTTATTTCATGGACATTTTCCTGAACGTCCTATCCTGCCCGGCGTCATCCTGGTCGAAATGATCGCGCAGGCGGGGGCCCTGATAGGCTGTATTGAGCAGATGATGGAGCCGGGAAAGTTCATGGCGTTTTCAGGCATCGAGAAAGCCCGTTTCCGGCGACCCGTGCTTCCTGGAGAAACTGTCGATCTATTTGCTACGCTCGATTCTGAACGTCGAGGCTTTTACCGGTTCAGCGGAAGCGCCTCTGTAGATGGTGCCGTGGCGGCCAAGGTCCAGTTTAGCGCAGCTCAAATGGGTTTTGAGTAATGCCCACAATCATTGAGAAGAGCGCCATTGTCGATCCGAACGCTCAACTTGGCGACGGTGTATATATCGGGCCCTATTGTACGGTGGGTCCCCATGTAAAACTTGGCGATAACACACGTCTGGTTAGTCACGTGACGCTCGCCGGCAATACGACATTGGGGGCTGAGTGCACACTCTATCCGCAAGTGTCCATGGGACATCCCCCGCAAGACTTCAAACATAAGGGCGAAGGCGAAGTCGGCATTAAGGTGGGGGATCGCTGTACGTTTCGGGAAATGTCAAATGTGCATCCCGGGACGGATGTAGGCAAACCTGTAACGCGCATAGGCGATGATTGTTACCTTATGGTCGGCGCGCACATTGCGCATGAATGCCAAGTGGGGTCTAATGTGACCCTGTCCAATTATGCGCAGGTCGGGGGGAACGTTACGATAGGTGACTATGCGTCATTAGGGGGTGTTTGTGCGGTCCACCAACATACACGTATTGGACCCTATGCCTTTATTGCCGGCATGGCCTTGGTGACCAATGATGTCATTCCATATGGTCTTGTTATGGGAAATACCGCCCACTTAAACGGTTTGAATGTGATTGGTCTGCGTCGCCGTGGCTTTTCGAAAGATAAAATCCACAGACTGAGGGCGGCTTACCGGCAGCTCTTCGCCCCAGAAGGGACGTTGGCAGAGCGCTTGTCTGATGCGCGGTCGCTCTATGCGGATGAAGACCTGGTGATGGAAATTATCAATTTCATGGATGCGGAGAGTCATGGCCGAAATCTCTGCCTGCCGGACCCGCGTCGATGACCAAGACGGATCATTCAACACCTCGTCATATCGGCATAATCGCGGGGGGCGGCAATCTTCCCGTTCATGTGGCGCAGGCGGTTCGTGAAACGGATGACGATCTGAGCGTCATCGCGATAGTACCAGATAGCGAGCCGGGTCGCTTTGTTGGGGCCAAGGCTTTTCCGCTGAGCAAATTCGGAAAGATGATCAAGGCGCTAGAAAAATCCGGTGTGACCCATGTCTGTATGGCAGGAACCGTGTCACGCCCGGACTTTAGCTCTTTCAAACCTGATCTTGCGGCAATGCGCTACCTGCCGGGGACTTTGCGTGCAGCGAAGCAGGGTGACGATGCCTTACTTCGTCATGTTATGGGTATATTCGAGCAGAGAGGGTTTCAGATCGTCTCGGCCCAATCTCTTTGCGAGCCGCTCTTGATGAAGGAAGGCCCGCTGGGCGCCGTATCCATTCACCACGCTCATCGCGATGATGCCTTGCAGGCGATGCAAGTCGTGGAACGGCTTGGGTCGCTGGACATCGGGCAGGGGGCGGTTGTGGCTGATGGTGTCGTGTTGGCTGTTGAAGCGCAAGAGGGAACAGATGCTATGCTGCGCCGTGTTGCCGAATTGCCTAGCGCTTTGCGCGGATCATCTTCGACCCGGGTCGGGGTTCTCGCAAAGCGACCAAAACCGGGGCAAGATTTACGCGTTGACCTGCCAACAATCGGGCCGGCGACAGTTGAACTCGCCGCCGCAGCAGGCTTAGCGGGCATAATCGGTGAAGCGGGCCAGGCGTTTGTGATCGACGCTGAAACTGTGAGGGAATTGGCAGATCGCAACAACCTTTTTGTTGTTGGCCTACCGGCGGCAAAATCCCCGTCCCGAACACAGCATGCGCCCTGACGCTATTATAGTCGCTGCCGAGCCGTCGGGAGATGCCTTGGGGGCCGCCTTGTTTAAAAGCTTGAAACGGCTGCAACCCGATATCGCGGTTGAAGGTCTCGGCGGAGAGACCATGCGAGCTGCAGGTCTTCCCTCTGACGTTTCTATGGACGGGCTCGCCATTCTTGGTTTCATCGAAGGCTTAAAGGCCTATCGTCACGTGCTGAAGAAGGTACGGGACGTTAGCGACCACATTCTCGATCGAAATCCGCGCTCTATCGTTCTGATTGATAGCTGGGGGTTTATGGTCCGTGTCGCAAAACGTTTGAAATCAAAAGGCTATAGAGGGATCATCATCAAATATGTTGCGCCGCAGGTTTGGGCAATGCGTTCGGGCCGAGCGAATGTTCTTGCCCGTTACGTTGACCATCTTCTGTCCACTCAGCCCATGGACGGCCCTTACTTCGAGGCGGCAGGCCTCCCTTTATCCTACGTTGGAAACGCGGTGTTTGACCGTGACTACAGGGCAGGGGACGCCAAAGCCTTCCGCGCGCGGCACCAACTTGGTTCGGCGCCTCTGATCGGCGTTTTCTTTGGAAGTCGCCCGTCAGAGATTGACCGAATTGGGGCCGATATATTGCGCAATGCACAGACCGTTAAGTCAAGCATACCAAATGCACGGCTCGTCTTTTCAATCGCAGAGCCCGTTAGAGAGGCCGTTGAAGCGTTAATCAAGGACGTCGACGGCGTGGCAATCGGTTCGGATGAAATGATCGATATGTTTCCGGCCCTGCGAGGGGCAGTGGCGTGTTCTGGCACCATCACGTCCCAACTTGCCGCGGCCGGTGTCCCCACAACCGTGCTTTACAAACTCCAACCGCTGACCTTCCTAATGGCCCGCCATCTATTCAAGCCGGATCACATCTCTCTGGTCAATATCGCCGCCGGGAAAACACTGATGCCGGAATTCATGCAAGGCGATGTTGAAAGCGATAGGCCTGCCCAAGCCCTTCTGGCAATCATCCGGGATGAACGTCGTCGGTCAGAGGCCGCCACGCAACTCATTGAGCAGTCAAAAATGATGGCGGCCGCAACATCAGCGTCTGATGCGGCAGCCGCCAAAATATTAGAGCTATTGAACGCGTAGCTTAAGCGCGATCGCCGACAGCCACATAATCACGTTCTGTCGGCCCTGTGTATAGCTGACGCGGACGACCAATGCGTTGGCTCGGGTCTTCTAGCATTTCATTCCATTGGCTGATCCAGCCCGTCGTACGGGCCAGGGCAAACAGGACGGTAAACATATCCGTTGGGAAGCCGAGGGCTGAGAGAACAATACCGGAGTAGAAATCAACATTTGGATAAAGACCACGCTTGACGAAGTAATCTTCATTCGTCGCAATTTTTTCGAGCTCCATCGCGACCTCAAGAACCGGGTTGGTGATGCTCAGCTCGCCCAAAACTTCGTGGGTGGTTTTCCGCATGACCTTGGCGCGTGGGTCAGTCGCTTTATAAACACGGTGCCCAAAGCCCATAAGACGGAAGGGATCTGATTTGTCTTTTGCGCGGGCGATGTATTCCGGAATCCGGTCTACTGTACCGATTTCTTTGAGCATGTTGAGCGCCGCTTCATTCGCCCCGCCATGACTTGGGCCCCAAAGACAGGCCGTACCTGCGGCAATACACGCATAGGGGTTGGCGCCAGATGAGCCTGCGAGGCGTACTGTGGACGTCGAAGCATTTTGCTCATGGTCAGCATGAAGGATAAAGATCTTGTCCATAGCGGCTTCGATCACAGGATTAAGTTCGTAAGGCTCCGCCGGAACGGCAAAACACATGCGCAGGAAGTTACCAGCATAGGACAGATCGTTCTGAGGATAGACGTGTGGCTGGCCGATACGGTACTTATAGCAGCGCGCGGCGAGGGTCGGGATCTTCGCAATAATGCGGTGGATAGCGAGGTTTCGCGCTTCATCCTCTGTCGTATGGGCATCGTCATGATAAAAACCTGACAAAGCCCCAACTGTGCCTGTTAGCATCGCCATCGGATGGGCATCGCGGCGGAAACCCTGGAAGAAACTTTCCACCTGATCATGCAACATGGTGTGGTTGGTGATCGTGCTTTCAAATGTCGTATATTCCTTTTCATTCGGCAGTTCGCCATGGATGAGAAGGTAAGCCACTTCGAGGAAAGTTGAGTGTTCGGCGAGCTGCTCAATCGGGTAGCCGCGATAGAGAAGCTGCCCTTTACCACCATCAATGAAGGTGATTTGGCTCTCGGTTGAACAGGTCGAGGTATAGCCCGGGTCAAATGTAAAGTGGCCCGTTTGCTTCGACAAAGTCCGCACATCGAAAGCTGGCTGACCCATGCTACCTGTCAGGATAGGAAATTCGGTCGACTCACCGTTGATCTCTACCGTCGCTTTTCCGATTTCTTTGACTTTGTTTTCCATAGCTCTCTTCAATTCTAACCGTTCAGGACTACCCCATGATCGGCATTGCATCTTCTATCCGGCCCAACACCTCTTCGCGGCCAAGATAGGCCATGACTAAGTGCAAATCCGGTGAGGGCGTTCCGGCTGTCAAAGCGGCTCTTACAGGCGCGCCAATCTTGCCAAAACCAATCTCTTGATTTGCGACGAAGTCTGTCAAAAGGGTGTGCAGAACCTCTGCAGTCCACGACGCGCCTTCTATAGATTGTAGTTCTTTTGTCAAAGCACTGACCAAGGCTTTTGTTCCGTCACGACGCAAGGATTTGGCAGTTTTTCCTGTGATCTCTAAAGGCCGTTTGGCATAGAGATAGCGGGCAGCATCTGCCAAATCGACCAAAGTCTTAGCGCGCTCGCTCAAACTGGGTAAAGCGTGCCGGATACGGGCGCGCTCTGTTGATCCCATCGGACGCTCTGCTGCGGCCTCAAGGAATGGTGTCGCCACATCCATAAGCTCGTCGGCCTCCATGCCCAAAAGATGCTGCTGATTGATAAAGCCCATTTTATCGAAATCGAGCCGCGCGGGAGAGCTATTGATGCCGCTCAAGCTGAACACATCAGCGATAGATGTATCTGATAAGAAAATCTCTTCATCACCATGCGCCCAGCCAAGCTTTACGAGATAATTTCGCAGGCCAGAGGGCAGGTAGCCCATATCGCGATAGGCTTCAACGCCGAGCGCGCCGTGCCGCTTAGATAGTTTCTTTCCGTCCGGCCCGTGGATCAGCGGTACATGCGCCCATTCCGGCACGTCCCAGCCGAGCGCTTGGTAGAGCTGTGTCTGTCGCCCTGCATTGATCAAATGGTCATCGCCACGAACAACATGAGTAATCCCCATATTATGGTCATCAACGACCACGGCCAGCATGTAAGTCGGTGTGCCGTCCGCCCGGAGCAAAACAAGGTCGTCAAAGCTTTCATTGTCCCACGTAATTTCGCCTTGGACATGATCATTGATTGACGTTTGGCCTACCGGGACCCGGAAGCGCACAGAGCCCGCTTTCAGGGCTTTGTCCCGATTGGGTGAGCGAAAAGCATTGCCCGTCTCGCGTTGTTTGGATCGCTCTGCGTCTAGGGCCTCTCCCTCCAGATCACAGAAATATGCCTTGCCAGTCTCCAAGAGCTGTCGCGCCGCCGCGACATGTTCCTCCGCGTTTTGGCTCTGATAAACAATGTCGCCATTGTGATGAACGCCGAGCCAGTTCAAGCCATCCAAAATGGCCTGTGTTGCTTCAGGGGTTGAGCGCGCGCGGTCTGTATCTTCGATCCGTAAATACATCTCTCCGTCAACATGATCGGCAAAGTAGCGATTGAAGAGCGCCGTCCGCGCGCCGCCAATGTGCAAGAACCCTGTCGGAGAAGGGGCGAAACGTGTGCGGATAGGCTGTGACATTAAAGCGGTCTCCTAACGGGCTTGCCAGCGGCGCTGGCGCGCGCTCTAATCGGAGAGGTGAGAGAGATTTACAACGACAATCTTGAACGGGATGCAGCCGCAGGCCTGCGTTTTCCGTGCATCGCTGTCAGATTCGAAACGGGCGTCATCGCTGCGGCTGCGGGCATTGCTCTTTATTTTGCGGCTTGGGCAGAACCGGATTGGCGCATCGCGGCTGGACTTACGGTTATTGTCGGGCTTGTATCCG
>CAZSUW010000008.1:0-8414 GCA_964610115.1 uncultured Algimonas sp. | reverse complement strand
GAACCGGATTGGCGCATCGCGGCTGGACTTACGGTTATTGTCGGGCTTGTATCCGCATGGCGCCAATGGGCTTTGGGCGGCTTTGTGAGCTTTCTGCTGATCGGCTTTACATGGAGCGCTTTACATACGGTACGACTCTCACCCAACCCCGTTGAATATGAGCAGCGGGTTTCGGTCTCTGGCACTGTTGTCCATGTGGATCGAAGTGGTCCGATGCGACGGATCATCTTTGACGTGCAAGACATGCAACCGATGCCGCGTACAGGATTGCCCAAAAAGATCCGGATTCGTGTTGGACGTAATTTTCCTGAAGTTGCAATAGGCGAGGGCCTGAATGTTCAGGCCGTAATCAGTCCGCTGCCAGGGCCCGCCGTGCCTAACGGATATGATCCCGGACGGCGGGCTTTCTTTGACGGGCTGGCGGGGTCGGGTTTCGCTATTCGAAATGATCCCCAAACCTATAAAGCCGAATTGGCTTGGCGAGACTCCCTGAAAATAACAGTCGATCGCTGGCGGCAGAACATTGCAAAACGTGTGCTTGACGCGGCCCCGCAAGACACAGCGGGTTTGCAAGTCGCCTTATTAACAGGGTTACGCGATTATATACCTGACCATCAACGTGACGCCCTTAGAGCGTCAGGGCTAGCGCACATATTGGCAATTAGTGGCCTGCACATGGGGATGGTCGCCTTCGGCGTCTTTGCCTTTGTCTCGTTGATTCTTGCGTTTCTGCCTCAGGCGGCCTCTCGGGATATGCGAAAGCCGGCCGCGATCTTCGCCATTCTGGCCGCAACACTTTATCTCGGCCTCTCTGGCGCGTCCGTTGCGACACAGCGCGCCTATGTCATGGTCAGTATCGCGTTTATAGCCATGTTATTGGATCGCAGGGCGCTCAGCTTGCGGTCTGTTGCGGTTGCCGCTGCCATCACTCTCGCTATTCGGCCTGAAGCGTTGATGAGTGTCGGTTTTCAAATGTCATTTGCGGCCGTTACAGCCCTCGTTGTTGTTTACAGAGAATGGGCAGACCGCAGGCCCGCGAACAAGACACAGAGCTTACGGGACCGCTTTCTGAACTTCTACGGCTCGCTCGCCGTGACCAGTTTCGTTGCAGGTCTTGCGACGGGAGGATTCGCGATGTTCCACTTTGGGCGCATTGCGAAATATGGATTGCTCGGAAACTTGGCCGCTATGGCCGTGTTCCCATTAGTGATGATATTCGGCATAACCGGTCTCTTACTCCTGCCATTTGGTTTAGAGGCTGCGCCATTTTGGGTGATGGGCCAATGTTTGCGCGGCATGCTCTTTATCGCCGAGAGTGTCGCGGGCTTGCCTGGCGCGGTGGGGACTGTGAAAGCCAGTCATCCCGTCGCTCTGGCCGTTTATGCGGCCGGGTTCACGTCTGCCTGTTTTGCAACACGGAATAGCGTTACATTGGGTATTAGCCTTATCGCCCTGTCTGCGATTATTTGGTGGCAGACACCAAAGGCAGACATTCGAATAAGCGATACAGGCCGCGTTAGCGTCTTGTCTGAAGGCGCAGGCTATACAAGTTCCGCTCGTGCGGATCGATATGGACGGGATCAATTTTCCAGAGCTACGGGGGACGAGGCCTTAGTCTGGCGAAATTACCGTGATGGCTATGCGTTTTGTGACGCCTTAGCCTGTCGATTTGAAGTTCGGGGGCATTGGGTTACAGTCGCCAATGAAGCGTCTGAGGTACAGCAGGCCTGCAAGGATAGCGCGCTGGTCATCCTTCCAAATCATGACGCTGGGATTGTGGCGCGACGAGGGTGTTCAGCAATCCTCTTGGACGCATCCACAATTCAGGCAAAAGGCGGCGCGCATGTGACAGTACGGCAGAGCCTTTTGGTTACGCCAATCGCTGATCCTAATCGCGCCAACCGCCCTTGGGGGTAATTTTGGCGATCACTTTACAGCGACTACCGCCTAATTGTAATTACGAACCAAGCCAACAAGAACACCCTGAACCTCAACGCGGTCTGGGCCAAACGTCTTTGTCTCAAAATCCGGGTTTTCGGCATGGAGTTCAACGAGACCATCCCGCTTCACGATCCGTTTGAGCGTCGCTTCGTCTTGATCGACGAGCGCGACAACGATTTCATTGTTACGCGCCGTATTGGCTTTGCGGACAACGACAATATCGCCGTCCAAAATACCGGCATCGCGCATAGACTCGCCCTCAATCTCAAGCGCATAGTGATCACCACTACCTAGGAGGCTCGGCGGGACACTCATCAGATTATGGCTATCTTCGATCGCAGCAATCGGTAGACCCGCCGCAATCTTACCCACAAACGGAATTTCATAGGCGTCATTGGCCGCGATGGGGGCGAGGGGTTTGTCTTTCTGAAGGCCTTCCGGAAGCTTAATCACCTCGAGCGCTCGCGCTTTATTCGGCAAGCGCCGGACAAAGCCGCGCTCCTCGAGGGCAGTAATCAAGCGATGAATGCCCGATTTAGACGCCAGACCCAATGCATCTTTCATTTCATCGTAAGAGGGCGGCACGCCGACAGCCTTGATGCGCGTGTCGATCAAAACCAGTAGGTCTTTTTGTTTAGCGGTCAGCATGAATCAGTCCTCGAACAAAACAGCAACATAAGTGTCTGTTCGACAAATGTTCTATAAAAGTCAAGGAAAGGTTTACATTGCCCGCAAAGCGCGTGTGGCCGCCTCCACGTCCTCCTGCCGCATTAAGCCCTCGCCGATAAGGTAAGCCTGAGCACCAGACGCGGCGAGACGGCTTAGGTCATCCTTCGTGAAAATCCCGCTTTCGGCCACCAATAAGGCCTCTTTCGGCACCATTGGGGCGAGGCGGTCAAATGTGTCGAGCGTGGTCTCAAAGGTGTGCAGATCACGATTATTGATGCCGATTAGCGTCGCGCCGAGATCAATGGCGCGGCGGACTTCGTCCTCTGTGTGGGTTTCGACCAGCGCGTCCATGCCCAGCGTATGCGCTTCTTCGATCAAGGCTCGGTTTGTCGTGTCGTCCGTCATGGCCAAAATGACGAGGATGGCGTCTGCACCGTGCGCGCGAGCTTCGCGGACTTGTATAGGGTCGATCATAAAGTCTTTGCGCAAAAGTGGGAGATCGGTCGCGGCGCGCACCGCATCGAAAATAGCGAGACTCCCTTGAAAGCCCGGACCATCGGTTAAAACGGACAGGCACGCCGCGCCGCCTGCCGCATACGCCTCTGCAATTTCAACGGGGTCAAAGTTTTCGCGGATGATGCCTTTACTGGGCGAGGCCTTTTTGACTTCGCAGATGAGGGCAGGTTGTGCGGCGGCTTGTAACGCCGTCAAAAAACCCTTGGGTTTAGACGCCGTTGGAAGTCTATCTTCAACTTCATCACGGTCAATCGCGGCGACTTCATCAACTTTGTAAGCCGCGATCTTAGCTAGAATGTCCGGCACATTACGCATTATTCGTGACATTCACGAGGGCCGCCAGCGTGTCGCGGGCTTTGAAACTGTTAATGGCCGCTTTGGCGAGGTCCATTCCAGAAGGAACGTTATCGGCGACGCCCGCAATCACAAGCGCCGCGCCCGCATTCAGCACAACAATATCGCGGTAGTCGCTCGCCTGACCGTCTAGCAGTTCCGAGAGGGCCAGCGCGTTTTCGGACGGATGTCCACCGCGGAGACTTTCCAATGTGGAAAGCGGAACACCGAATTCTTGTGGCGTAACGGTAAATTCCCGAAGTGTCCCGTCTTTGACTTCAGTCACGGATGTCGGTCCTGTCGTGGTGATCTCGTCCATCCCGTCATGGCCGTGAACAACCCACACATGATCAACGCCAATATCGCGCAAGGCTTCGGCCATGGGCGCGCGCCAGCTATCCTCGCAAACGCCAAGAAGCATCCGCTTTGCGCCCGCCGGATTGCTCATCGGGCCGAGCAAATTAAATAGAGTGCGGATGCCGATTGCTTTGCGGGCAGGACCGACATGGCGTATGGCGGGGTGGTGATTGGGAGCAAAGAGAAAGCCGATACCGATCGTTTCAATAATGTTGGCGGCTTGATCTGGCGAGATCGCAAGATTGACGCCGAGCTCTGAAAGCGTGTCCGCCGTGCCCGTCAGTGAGGACGCGGCCCGGTTACCATGCTTCGCGACTTTGGCCCCAGCAGCCGCGCAAACGATGGCTGTGGCTGTGCTAATGGAGAGCGTGTGAAGGCCTGTTCCGCCTGTTCCGACAATATCGATAACGTCTGCATCAACTTTCACCGGGACCATATTGGCGCGCATCACCTGTGTGCCGACTCGGACCTCACGTGAAGAAAGGCCAATCATTTCAAGGCCAAGCAGCAGAGCGCTAACCTGTTCGGATTGCGCCTCTCCGTTCAAGATACTCATCAAGGCCTCGCGCAAGGCGTCATCGCTGGGGCGTTCATTCTGGCTAAGTGTTTTTAGAATCGAGGCGTCGAAACTCATTTCAGGTCCGCAATCTTCAAGAAGCGATCGATAAGGGCATGGCCGTTCTCGGATGCGATACTTTCCGGATGAAATTGAAGGCCATGGAGCGGGCGCGTGGCATGGCGAAGACCCATGATCTCTCCGTCTTCAGTCCAGCCGTTCACCAGCAATTCCTCAGGCAGTGTTTCACGCTCGACAGACAGGCTGTGATAGCGCGTGGCGGTGAAGGGGCTCTTTAAATCTTGGAAAAGGCCGGTGCCGTCATGGTGGATAGGTGACGTTTTTCCGTGCATAATCACTTTTGCGCGGATCACATTACCGCCAAAGGCCTGCCCCATGGCCTGCTGGCCCAGGCAAATGCCCAGCATGGGCAAATCGTCAGGGGCTTGCCGGATCAGATCAAGGCAAATGCCGGCTTCATTGGGTGTGCAGGGACCTGGGGAAAGCAAGATCGCTTTTGCACCACTGCTTAAGGCTTGCCCAACGCTGATTTCATCATTGCGAACGACAAGTGTATCCGCGCCCAGTTCCTGTGCATAATGGACGAGGTTGAAAGTAAAGCTGTCATAATTGTCGATGACGAGCAGCATGGATTACGCCCGCGCCTCCAACCACTTTTCGAGCCAGTGAATGTCGTACTCGCCGGCTTGAAACTCTGGATCATCCAGCAGCGTTTCGTGAAGTTCTTTATTCGTGATAATCCCGCCGACGACCATTTCACCCAGAGCGCGGCGCAGGCGAAGAATGGCCCCTTCGCGGGAATGTCCCCAAACGATCAACTTGCCAACGAGGCTGTCATAATGCGGCGGCACGGAATAACCCGCATAAAGCATGCTATCGAGGCGCGTATTCATTCCGCCTGGCGCGTGAAAGTCTGTGACTTTACCCGGGCTCGGCGCGAAGGTGAAAGGATGCTCGGCATTGATCCGGCATTCAATCGCATGACCTTTAAAACGAATGTTTGATTGCTCATAGTTGAGCGGCAATCCCGACGCGACGCGGATTTGCTCGCGGACCAGATCAATGCCCGTGATTTCTTCAGTCACGGGATGTTCGACCTGAATGCGTGTGTTCATCTCAATGAAGAAGAACTCGCCATTCTCATAGAGATATTCGACTGTCCCCGCACCGCGATAGCCAATGGCTTTAACAGCCTTGGCGGTGATCTCTCCAATCTTCTCACGCTCTTTGGGGGTAAGAACGGGCGACGGCGCTTCTTCGAGGACTTTTTGATTGCGTCTTTGGAGCGAACAATCCCGTTCTCCTAAATGGACAACATTTCCGTGAGTGTCGGCCAGGACTTGGATTTCGATATGGCGTGGTCCCGTTAGATAGCGTTCCAGATAAACAGCACCATTCCCGAAGGCGGCTTCAGCTTCGGTTTGTGCGGACCGTAACGCTTCGTCCAGATCGTCTTCGGTCGCGGCAAGGCGCATACCGCGGCCACCGCCACCCGCCGCCGCCTTGATCAGAACAGGAAAGCCAATATCTTTCGCCGCTGCCTTGGCCTCTTCAAAGTCCTCAACGGCGCCGTCACTTCCCGGAACAACAGGGATGCCGGCCGCTTTCACCGTTTGCTTTGCGGTAATCTTGTCGCCCATAATTCGGATGTGTTCAGCTGTCGGGCCGATAAACGTCATGCCGTGGGCTTCGACAATATCGGCGAACCGGGCGTTTTCGGATAGAAAGCCATATCCGGGATGGACCGCATCTGCGCCAGTAATCTCGCAGGCCGCAATAATGGCGGGAATGTTCAAATAGCTTTCTGCGCTTGAGGGCGGGCCAATGCAGACAGATTCGTCAGCAAGGCGAACATGCATGGCGTCACGATCCGCTGTCGAATGGACAGCCACGGATGACAGACCCATTTCTTTGCACGCGCGGTGGATGCGGAGGGCAATTTCACCGCGATTGGCGATAAGGACTTTGGAGACCATGGAAATGACCCCTTAGTCGATCAGGAAGAGCGAGTCGCCAAATTCTACTGGCGAGGCATCATCCACGAGGACTTTGGACAATGTGCCGGATTTCGGCGCTGTGATGGGGTTGAACGTCTTCATCGCTTCGACCAGCATAATCGTCTCGCCTTCTTTGACTTGCGATCCAACCTCAGCAAACAGGTCCGCATCGGGTGAGGGGCGTAGATAGCAAGTCCCAACCATAGGGGATTTCACGGCATCAGCATGATCTTCTTTCGCGGGCTCGCCAGGCATAGCGGCCGGCACTGCCGCCGGAGCTTGAACCGCCGCCGGAGCCGCGACTGCGGGTGCGCTAGCAAAAACGGTTTGCGCCCCGCCACCGCTGGGACCGTTTTTGCTGACCCGGATTTTAAGATCGCCCTTCTTCATCTCAATCTCGGTCAGCGTGCTGCCGTCCAGCACTTTGGCGAGTTCTTTTATGAGTTTCAGGTCGTCATTACCTTTGCTGGCGGCCATGATCGCTCTCCTGGATGTGTGTCTTTTGTTTTTAGCGTTTGGGCGCGCTTAACAGATTGAGCGCGGCATGCAGCCCCAAAAGGTAGCTATTTGCCCCAAATCCACTGATTGAGCCGTCGACGGCCTGCGCGACCAGCGAAAGCTGCCGAAATGTCTCGCGTTTTGCGGGTTGTGACAAATGGATTTCGACGGCGGGTGTTGCGACCGCCTTTAACGCGTCATGTATCGCCACGGACGTGTGGGTGTAAGCGGCCGGGTTGATCACGATCGCGGCGCCCGCTTTACCGGCAGATTGGATCGCATCAACCAACTCACCTTCGATATTGCTCTGCATGAAAACGATGTCGACATCGGCCCCGGCCGCTTCGCGCACTAGGGTTTCAATGTCAGCCAGCGTTTGGGAGCCATAGACATCAGGTTCCCGTGTGCCGAGAAGGTTGAGGTTCGGTCCGTTGAGAAAATGGATGGATTTACGCATAGCATTGGGTGGCGAAGTGAAAGGACGCGTGTTAACGACATGCTTCGTGACTCGCAAGCGTCTCTATCCACCAAACTCTAGGCCTGAAACGCACTATGCATCTTGTCATCAATGGTGAACATCACGACGATCTTCCTGACGGATTGACGGTCGCTCAGCTCATCACGCATCTCGGTCTTCCAGAGCGCAAGATCGCGATTGAACGCAACCGAGAGGTTGTTCCGAAGAGCGCCTATGACAGCACCCCGCTCCATAATCACGACACGCTCGAAATCATACACTTCATTGGAGGCGGGTAAAATGTCTGCTGACCCCCTTATTATCGCCGGGCGAGAGTTTTCATCACGTCTTATTATCGGCACAGGAAAGTTTGTCGACTATCAGCAGAACAAAGATGCGCTGGATGCATCCGGCGCGGAAATCGTGACGGTCGCTATCCGTCGGGTGAATCTATCCAATCCGGACGAGCCTATGCTCGCCGACTTCATTGATCCGGATAGCGTAACCTATCTGCCCAATACGGCGGGCTGTTACACGGGCGAGGATGCAGTGCGGACCTTGCGTCTGGCGCGCGAAGCTGGCGGCTGGAACCTCGTCAAACTGGAAGTGCTGAGCGATGTTCACCTTTATCCCGATATGGCCGAGACTTTGGCAAGCTTAAAGTTACTCAAAGCGGACGGGTTTGACGTCATGGTCTATTGCACAGATGATCCCGTCTATTGCCAAAAACTGGAAGAGGCGGGCGCGGATGCTATTATGCCATTCGCGGCGCCGATTGGCTCCGGGCTTGGCCTTCTCAACCCCACCAATATTCAACTCGTTCGCGAAGCGGTGAGTGTACCCGTTCTTGTGGATGCAGGTCTCGGAACGGCCAGCGAGGCGGCTGCCGCAATGGAGCTGGGCTGTGACGGTGTTATTGCCAATACCGCCATTGCGGGTGCGCGCGATCCCATCCGCATGGCGCGGGCTTTTAAACATGCGGTGATTGCAGGACGCGAGGCCTTCTTGGCAGGGCGCATTGAAAAGAAACGCTATGCCGTGCCGAGTTCTCCAACTTCAGGCTTGATAG
>CAZSUW010000007.1:47670-48990 GCA_964610115.1 uncultured Algimonas sp. | reverse complement strand
AGGGACCTTACCCCCCTTCCCCGTCGGCTTTCATCAAGGCCTCATAGGCTTTTTGCAGAACGACGCCCATGGGCAGGCCTGTGGCGCGTTGATAGTCGTAAAAGCCATTGGCGACATGGACCGGCACGCGCTGGTTAAACTGAGCCTTCGGGACATTGGTGCGCGAGCGCATGCGGCGGACTTCCGGTTTTTTTGGCTTGGGCTTGGGTTTAGCTTTGGGTTTTGGTTTGGGCTTATGTGCCGCGGCCGCGCCGGTAAGAGCCTCCAGCGTCGTCTTGTCCGGATCCTTGACGTCAAAGCCGTGGCGCGCGCCAATTGCATCGGTCTTGGCGGTGTCCGGCTCCGGCCCGCTGGGCGCAGGCGGCAGGCTGAACGGATCAAAAGCGCGTAAGGCTGGCTCGGTTTTGTCGGTGTCGCTCATCATAGGCTCCGTCTGTCTTTATGCGGCTTGTGTGGCGGAGCGTTGGCCGCTCACAGCGTCTGTGTAGAAGGCGGCAATGGCTTCCATGACCGCTTTGGCGTTGCTGCGGGCGGTTTTCAGCCCCGGGGCTTCGGCGTCAGACAGGCCGTGCAGTGTCGTGCCAAAGCGGATAATGGATTTATAGGCGCCGCGATTGATCAACGCCGTGTCAAGCAGAGGCAGTCCTTGCGCCGCCACAATCTCGGCGACGGCTTTGGCTTCGCGTGAAATGATGGCGGCGTCTGCGCGGGTCCGGATCAAGACGTAAGGGATGGGGCGACCTAGATCTTCGGCGAAATCCTTGACCAGGCGCACACTCTTCGCCGCTTCGGTCAGATCGAGCATGGAGTCGCTGATCGGAATGATGATGAGAGACGAAAGCGGGACAGCGCGCAGAACACGGACATTGGCTGTACCCTCTGTGTCGACAATGACAAAGTCGGACTGGGCCTTGGCGGTCTTGATATTGGTACGGATTGTATCGCCCGTATCGTCTTTGTCCGTGATGACTTTGATATTGTCCGGGGCCTGACCCATGGCTTTCCAGGAGGTGATCGGCTGGTTCGGGTCCGCGTCGATCAAGGTCACGGACTTGCCTTGAACGCGGCCGGCCTCGGCCAGTTCGCCCGCGAGCACGAGCGAAAGGGTGGTCTTCCCGGCCCCGCCTTTGGGGCTCAGCATGGTAAACACATGCGACATGGGTTTAGTCCTTTCATCCGTAGGGCCGTTAGTGGCGCCAACAGGTCCCTCCAGAGGCGCAAACCGCGTTTTATTCGCCCGCTAGACCTCTATCAACTGATAGCGTTGCTAGCAGGTTAACAAAAAACGCAAAAGCGTTTGATTGATAGTATTTGCTATCA
>CAZSUW010000007.1:31425-47570 GCA_964610115.1 uncultured Algimonas sp. | reverse complement strand
TGCTAGCAGGTTAACAAAAAACGCAAAAGCGTTTGATTGATAGTATTTGCTATCAAATGCCCTCGCGCACTATCAATAGATAACATATAATATCATGCGCCCATTGTTAACGTTGCTATCATATGCGCGCAAGTGCGTTTTTGCTATCCGGTTTAGGGTCAAGGGGCACTATAGCGCATGGGTAATAAATAATCGCGTAATGGACGGCGGACTATCACTAAACGGTCTCAGAGGGCTCGTCAGCGGGGATTTGGCCCGATCTGTGCGCGATCAACGCTGCAACGCCCATGCGCCAGTCCTATTCATACCGCGAAGGCGATAGGAACATTAAAAGTTACGCGATTTGCGTTAGCCATCATTTCCTTTGCAACTTATCAGGATCGATTGAGATATAGAAAACTACCAAGATAGGTGAAAATGTCAGAGTATTGATTACATCTGAGATCATTGATCCTCCGAAATGATTGCCTCTCATCGTTTCAACATAGGAAACGCCAAACTCTGTGTTTGAGTCGTTTAGTAAGTTTACTTTGTTTAGAGGACGGAAGGCCCTCTTAAAATCTAGGAAAACTGCGGTCTTGAGACCCTAAATACAGGACGAAAGGGACCCAATAGCGGGACCTGACGAACCAATATGCAGGAAGAGGGGCGTAGGAGAGCAGGATGAAAGGGACCTGTGTACGGGATAGGCCGCGTTTGGGCAAACCTGAGCCCCGTCAGTCTGCTCAGGCTGGGAGCGGAGCGAGCTATTTGAAACCGGTCCGGTGACACCTAAAAGGGACCCACTTACAGGATAGGATGTCATCGGGTCGGGACAGGGCGCGAATCAAAAGTACCCATTTGCAGGACAACGAGCTCGCATTTCGAATCGCGTGACCCATATGATCGTCAGTCATGGTCGGATCGGGGCTTTCAGCACGTCCTGAGTTGAAAAATCGTCCTAAAGGGACCCGTTTACAGGATAAGATCCCGCTTAGGCGGTATTGGACGGGGTGCTTATTGGACGATCCCCCGTGATTGGGTCCCTATTTATTCGCGGGAATTCACCTAAAATATATCGAGAATTCAATAGGGTAAGATGGCGAACACGTAATTCATCCCCGGTATGCCCGTCTGATGGCAGTCTTTAGGAATGATGAGAGGCACAGCATATTCCCCGAATGGACCGCGCAAAGGGCGAATCGGATCGAATCAGATAGGGTTGCCGCCTATAGTTTGCACGGGCAGATCACCCGTCACGTACCTGTTTAATCGGATAAAGTGCCCATTTACAGGACAACATCGGCATCCCTCCTGTAAAACATGGCTCTTATGCACCCATTTACGGGATCAGGTACCTCGGTCTCGCTTGACCTATGGTACCTCAAACGCAAGGGGTTGTGCAAAGTACCCGACGGAGCTCAAGTGTCGGGGACTTCGGCGATGTTTCGAAGATTTTCTCAGAACCCATCATCGCCGCTATTGCGTATTTGGGCAGAGGGTAGGCGCATGACTCAGAGCACTAAAAGCCGTGTTAGGCCTCGTGCCCATGTACAAAAACCTACTCATGAGGATGTTGCATTCCACACAAACCCACAAGGTGACTTGCTAGGCACAGCCGATTCCGCTGCTCTAAAGGGGCAGAAGGTAGGATCAGAGACCCCAAAGACCCGGGCGCGGCCCCGAAAACGCAAAGCAAAGCCGTCTATCCGGGTTGTTGCCCCACATGAGAGCCTGCAATCCCGGCCGCTCAAAAAACATGTCGCCGCGATCCATACCGATGGCCACTTATCGCTATTGCAGCGAAAGCTCTCTAATGTGCTCTTGTTGAATGCCTATGATCAACTGCTGACCCAGACCGAGCATGAGATTGACGAAAAGACACTATGCGTCATGCTGGGCTATGATTCCAATGATCGCGCGCCTTTGAAGACGGCCTTGAAAGCCCTTGCCAGCATTCATGCGGAATGGAACATTTTGGGTGATAATCAGCAAGAGGTGGAGTGGGGCGTTTCGAGCCTGCTCTCGCACGCCGTGCTGTCCAAAGGCCGCTGCCGCTATGGCTACAGCCCAGCCTTAGCGGAAAAGCTCTATAATCCGCACATTTATGCCAGTATTAATATGAGCGTGCAGCGGAAGTTTCGCTCTGGGCACGCGCTCGCTTTATATGAAAACTGCTACCGGTTTAAAAAGACTGGCTCAACCGGGTGGTGGACGCTCGAGACGTTCCGCCGCCTCATGGGTGTGAATGAGAGCGACTATTATCGCCAGTTCAAGCATCTGAATGCTAAGATCATCAAACCAACCGTGCGTGAGATCAACCGTGTTTCAGATATAGAGATCACGCCTGAGTTTAAGCGTAAAGGCCGCTCAATCGTTGAACTGCGCTTCCTGATTAAGGCCAATGCGCAAATCCCGCTGCTGGATGTGGGTGACGATGATGGGGTGAGGGCGACGACTGTTTATCAGCGCTTAGCAGCCGCGGGTATCGGGCCGAAGCTGTCCGAAGCCTGGATCCGTCAACATGGCGAAGACTATGTCAGTGCGAAGCTGGATATGGTCGAAACAAAGGCGAAGTCCGGCAAAGTTGTCAGCGTCGCCGGCTTTCTCAAGGCAGCCGTCACAGATGACTATAAAGACTCCCCAAAAGCAAAAGCGAAAACGGGTTCTGGCCCGAGTGCTGAGGCACGGGCCCGTCGCGAGGCCAAAGCGAGAGACGCGGCGAAAGCGGACGCCTTAGCCAAAGAGCAGGAAAAACAGGCGCGCCTCGCCCGCGTAGAGGCGGCGTTAGCGTGGTTCGAAGCGCAAACCCCGGACGCGAAAGACGCTATTTTGGCAAAATTCCTGCCGACTTTGGACAAGCCGTTCCTGCGCGCGGACTATAAGCGGGGGGGCTTGAAAGCCCCGGCCGTGGCCGCGCGGTTTAGCGCTTTTGTCGATCTTCCTGATCCCGACTGACGCTAAAGATTGCTCTAAAGACGGGGTGAGGGGGTTATGTAAGTCCCGCGGCGTTTACGCGCGACGAAGCAGGACATCCCGTCGGCGTTCAAGGCGGGCGGCGGCGCGTTCGGCTTTGGACGTTTCTAGGCTTTGCGCTTTCTCCGCCAAGGTTTTGGGTTTGGCCTCGTCATCAAACGCCGCGCGGGCGGCTTCAATCTGTGGCCGATGACTAGCCCCCCATTCCAGCAAGGCTTGTAGGGCCGGAAGGATGGTGCGTCCGGTTTCCGTCAACGCGTAATCCACGCGGGGCGGAACCGTGGCTTGCGCGGTGCGCTCCACCAGGCCGTCACGTTCCAATCGCCGTAAGGTTTGCGTCAGCATGCGCTGACTGACATCCGGGATCGCGCCTAAAAGCTCTGAAAACCGGTGCGACCCAAAGGACAGGTGGGCGAGTGTCAGAATGGACCATTTATTTATGTGATATTGCAGCACTTCGCGCACGGGGCAGGCGTCTAATTGGTAAAAGATAGGCGGCGCGATATCGGGCTTTGGATAAGTCTTTGGCATTGTCGTTATAGATCTTTGCGAGCGCGGGTCTCTGGTTTTCTTTTCGATTGATGGCGCGTCTTATGCCTGCGGGTTTTTGCCCGTCGGCAAGACGACCAATACTATCGGCGCCTAGGCGGTCTCTAACGCCTTAAAAGTAACCTAACTCTTAAACGGCAGATTTTATCGACTTTAACGGCATTGAGAGCGGGTGAGAGGGCGGGATTGTGAATCAGTTTTGATGCCCTGGCGGCATTCCGCAAAGAGCTTACATTGACACGGATCAAATTTTCGGAAGATTTCCAACGAACAAATTGGAAGATATAAATCTTCTTTCAGCCGCTCCTTCTCTCTATTCGTAAGTATTGGAAATTTTAGGGAATATTAAACCGTAAAATCAACGCAAGATTGTGTGGTTTTCGCAGAAGAGGTTAATTCGGGCATACAGGACGCTACACAAATACAAGGACTTAGCGTCAAAACCGAGCGTCGCAATTAACGCTTTTGAACTGAAACTGAACGTTAAGTCTTTGTTCAGTGTCTTCGGCAACCTCCACTAATATATTGGTAAGACTTGCATCGCCTGTGTGGGCGCATGACTTATACGCGAAATCGTTCTGTGGCCCCATCCGCTGGTGCCCGCCGCGCTTTTAAACGCCGCGGGGTCCTACAGCGAATGATCCGCATATCAGGCCGCTATCTGGCCGCTGCGACGCTGGCGATCGCTGGGATGGCGGCTGTGTGTATGCCTGCGCAGGCGACCCCGTTCACAGAAACGGTGCCGAACGGGAACGGTCCTATTCCGAATACCTACCCGGCTGTGGGCGGCACAATGTTCGTGCTGATCGGGGCGAACGGCAATATATACTACCAGTTTGTGAACCCGTCGACGCAGTTCCGCGGCTTCCAGCTAACGGGTAATCCTGCGGCGTTCCGTGGATCACCCGAATTTCAGCTAGGCCCAGCCCAAGCGCTGAACTGTGGTATTGTGTCCTGTACGGATTATTTCGGCGGGTCTATTGTTGAAGGCTATGCGCGCTTAACAGCGCGGGATGGGGATACCTGTGATGCGTCCACAGGCAGTTCTGGCTCTAATAACAATTTCGATTATCAGGATGTTGAGTTCGAGATTAACGGGATCACCGTTACAAATCTATCTGATCTTCCGGCAAACTCTGTCGAAAGAACCAATTTTGCGGGCGACACATCGCTTGGCTTTGAAAATTGCTTCCGTAACCAGGGCAGTTCAGAAACCAGCACGGGTTGGTTTGACCTGACGCCGGTTCCGGGTTTGCTCAACAACATTCTTACCACGGGCAGCACGACACCGTTCATCAATGATTCTGATGGTTGGACGAATAATCGTGGCGATAACTTCTGGTTCTTTGACGACGGGAATGACGCCACAGGGACACCCGAAGTTGCGCCCGGCATTGAGATCATCAAAACGGCGGACCGCACCGATTACACCGCCGTTGGCGACATCATCAATTATAGCTTTGAGGTTCGCAATATCGGATCTGTGCAGCTCAATAGCATTGTCGTGACAGACAGCTTCATTACTGGGGCTGTGTCCTGCCCGCAGACCTCGCTGGTTTCCGGCGAGACTATGACCTGTACGGGTCAGCACGTTGTGACGCAGCAAAACATCGACGACGACATCGTCTTTGTGAATACGGCCCAAGTCACGGCCAACCCAACTGAAGGGCAGCTCGGCAATGTGTCAGGTACGCTGACCATTCCGGGACCGCCTGCCAATAATAGTATGACGCTGACCAAGACAGCATCCAACGACACCGATGTCGCAGTCGGTGAGACGATCACTTATACGTATGTCGTCACCAATACGGGTAACATCACCATGGATGACGTCACGATTTCTGACGCGCATGGCGGTGTCGGCACGTTGTCGTCTATGGATCCGCTGGAAGTCGATGATCTCGCCCCGACCGAGACGGCGACTTTCACGGCGACCTATGTCGTCCAGCAAGGCGACCTGGATGCAGACAATACGATTAGTAACACCGCCACAGTGAGCGGTGTGCCCAAACGTGGCACCGTCGCTGATGTGGATGCGATGGAGACAATTACTCTCGTCGCGCCAAACCCGGCGGCAACATTTGCGAAGCTCGCATCGCCCGATAGCGATGTCAGCGAAGGTGATACGATCACTTACACTTATACTGTCACAAATACCGGTAATGTGACGCTCGACGCCACAGTCAGTGATGTTCAGTCCGGTACAGGCACACTTTCTGCCATCTCCCCCGCCAGCCAGTCGATCGCCCCCGGCGCCAACGGGACGTTCACCGCCACTTATGTCGTGACCCAAGCCGACTTTGATGCGGGTACAGATATCACCAACACTGCGACCGCCGCTTACACGCCCGCCCGCGGCACGCTTGCCGATCAAACGGCTGATGCCACCGTCACGGTGGCGGCGCCAGCACCCGCCTCTACGCTGACTAAAACCGCCTCAGACGACACGGATGTCCAAGCGGGCGATGTCATCACCTACACATACCGCTTTACAAATACCGGCGACGTGACCCTGACCGATGTCAGCGTGTCAGACGTTCATAGCGGCACGGGAACCCTCGGCGCGATTACGCCTGCCTCAGTCCCAAGCCTGGCACCGGACGCCTTTGCCGATTTCACCGCCGACTATACGGTCACACAGGCCGATATTGATGCTGCGACCGCCATTACCAATACGGCGACAGGCGCGGCGACGCCTGAGCGGGGCAGCCTGACAGCGCCGACCGCCGATGAAAGCGTTAGCGTTGAAACGCCTGCGCCGGCCATGACAATGGTAAAGACAGCCTCTAACGACACAGATGTCGCAGTCGGCGATGTGATCACCTATACCTATCGTGTCACGAATACGGGTAATATCAGCCTGTCAGACGTTAGCGTTTCTGACGTCCATAGCGGGCAGGGGACTTTGTCCGCGATCAGCCCGACGAGCGCCAGCATTGCACCGGGTGACTTCGTTGATTTCACCGCCGATTACACTGTCACACTTGCTGATATTGAAGCGGATGCGGACATCACCAATACGGCGACAGTGACCGCTACGCCCGCCAGTGGCACGCTTGCGCCCGTTGATGCGTCAGAAACTGTCACGGTCGAAGATCCGGCGCCAGCCGCGACATTGGTCAAGACAGCCGACCAAACTGCGGGTGCGGATGTTGGCGATGTCATCACCTATACCTACACTGTTACCAATACGGGCAATGTGACCTTGTCTGATGTGAGCGTAGCCGACGCGCATAGCGGCACGGGCACGTTGTCAGCGGTAACCCCGACGACTGTGACGAGCCTGGCCCCCGGGGCGGCGGTCGATTTCACGGCGTCTTATACAATCACGCAAGCCGATGTGGACGGCGGAACAGATGTCACCAATACGGCCACCCTGTCAGCGACGCCAGCCACAGGCAGCTTAGCACCGGTTACAGACTCGGAATCCGTCTCGATGGAAGTGGCAAATCCAGCCATGACCCTGACCAAGACACCGTCCATCACCAGTGATGCGGCCGTGGGCGACATTATTACCTATACTTACGTTGCGACCAATACGGGCAATGTGACCCTGACAGATGTGAGTGTGTCTGACGTGCATCAGGGCGCGGGGTCGCTCTCTGCCATCGCGCCGGCTACTGTGGCGTCGCTCCTGCCGGGTGACACTGCGACCTTCACAGCGACTTACGAAGTCCTGCAAGCCGATATTGATGCGGGAACACCGATCACGAACATGGCGGCAGGGACGGCAACGCCCGCGCGCGGCACACTGACCGATCCAACCGCGAATGCGTCTGTCGCGCTCGAACAGGCTGATCCGGCGATGACCATGGTGAAAACCGCGTCTAACGATACGGATCTCGCCGTGGGTGACGTCATCACCTATTCCTACCTTGTGACGAATACGGGTAATGTCAGCCTGTCAGCGATCAGCGTATCAGACGTCCATAACGGCACGGGCACGCTCGGCGCGATCACCCCAGCCAGTGTCGCGACCCTCGCTGTCGGCGATAGCGTGACGTTCACGGCGGATTACACTGTGACCCAAGCCGACATTGATGCGGGATCGACCATTGGCAATACCGCCACTGTCTCGGCCACGCCGGCCCAAGGTGTGCTCGATCCTGTCACGGCTGATGAAACGGTTGACGTGGAAACCCCCGCCCCGGCAGCGACGCTCGTCAAAATGGCAGATGTCACGGCGAATATCGCTGTGGGTGATGTCATCACCTATACCTATACACTGACCAATACGGGTAATGTCGGCCTGACCAATGCGAGCGTTACCGACGTGCATAGCGGTACCGGCACATTGTCCGCGATTACACCCGCCAATGTGGCCAGCCTCGCGCCGGGTGCGTCTGTTGATTTCACAGCGACCTATACCGTGACCCAAGCCGACATTGATGCCGGCGCGGCGATCACCAATACAGCGACAGCCAATGCGACACCGGCAGGCGGCACGTTCACGCCGCCAACGGATGATGAGACAATTACGCTTGAGCCCGGCACACCGCTTGTTGATTTCACAAAAGTCGCGAGTCCGGATAGCGATCTGGCCGTCGGCGATATCGTGACCTATACTTACACCGTCAGAAACACGGGCAATGTCAGCCTGACTGACGTCAGCGTGTCTGATGTGCAGGACGGGGCAGGGACGCTCTCTGCAATAACACCGGCTAATGTTGCCAGCCTGCCCGTTGGCGCGTCGGCGACTTTCACGGCGACTTACACGGTTGTCCAAGCCGATCTGGATGCGGGGGCGCCTTTGGCAAACCGCGCGCAAGTCAGTGCGACACCGGCCCAAGGCACGCTGCCCAATACGACAGCTGATGAAACCGTCACGGTTGAAAACCCCGCTCCGGCTATGACCATTGCCAAGCGCGCGCTTGACACAGATTTTGCCGCAGTCGGCGACGTGCTGTCTTACGAATTTGACGTGGCCAATACCGGCAATGTGACGATTAACGGGATCAGCGTCTCTGACGACAAGATCGCGTCTGTCAGCTGCCCTGTTTCGACATTGGCGCCGGGTGCGAGCACAACCTGTTCAGCGGATTACACCGTCACGCAAGACGATCTGAATGCGGGTTCTGTCACAAACATTGCCAGTGTGTCCGGCACGCCAACGGGCGGCACACTGACCCCGCCGACAGATACCGCAACCGTTAACGGCACACAGACGCCAAGCCTGTCCGTTGATAAGCGCGCGACGACAACGACCTTTGCGGCTGTCGGCGACACGCTGACTTACGAATATGACGTTACCAATACGGGCAATGTCGAGATCACAGCGATTAGCGTCTCTGATGACCGTATTGCCTCTGTCAGCTGCCCTGTCACGACTCTGGCCCCGGGCGCGTCTACGACGTGTACGGCGACCGACACTGTCTCTCAGGCTGATCTGGATGCCGGCTCTGTCACAAACATTGCCACCACATCGGGCACTCCGGCGGGCGGTACGCTCGCCCCGGCGACAGATACGGAAACCGTCAACGCCGATCAGATGCCAGCCCTGGCCCTCGTCAAAACGGCGCGGACCACAACTGTGGCCGCTGTTGGGGATATCATCACCTATGATTTCACCGTGACCAATACGGGCAATGTCTCGATCACCGATCCGATTACGGTTGACGATGACAAGGTCCAGCCCCCGCGTATGGTGGTCTGCGACGCTCTGCCCGCAGGCGGACTGGCCCCTGGCGCAACGCTGTCTTGCGAGATGGATTATGAGGTTCGCCAAGATGATTTGGATGCAGGCAGCATCACCAATACGGCGCGTGCGACAGACGGGACGACAACATCGGCTGATGCCTCTGACACCGTGACCGCCACGCAAAGCCCGGCGCTGAGCTTGGTCAAAGAAGCGGCGGAAGCCGACTTTGACGCCGTCGGCGATACGCTGAGCTATAGCTATAGCCTGACGAATAGCGGCAATGTGCGCATTACAGATGTGAGCGTAACAGATGACCGGATTGCAAGCGTTACCTGCGCCGTCGCCGCGCAAGGCAATGGCGATACCGTGCTAGATCCGGGCGAGACTGTCATCTGTACGGGGACAGACACCGTCACCCAAGCGGATCTGGACGCGGGCTTTGTCACTAACAATGCCGAAGCCACAGGGACGCCAGCAGGCGGCCCGCTGGACCCGGCCACAGCGACAGAAACTGTGGATGCGGATCAGCAGCCCGAACTGACCCTTGTGAAAACCGCTAATGAAACAAGCTTTGCGGCTGTCGGTGATGTGCTGACTTATGACTATACTGTGTCCAATACCGGCAATGTATTGGTGACAGACCTGGTCGTCAGCGATGACAAGATCGCGACCGTGAGCTGTGATGTCGCGGCTCAAGGCAATAACGATGCGGCGCTCGATCCGGGTGAGGTCGTGGTCTGCACGGCGAGCTATACGGTCACGCAAGCCGATCTGGATGCGGGTGACGTGACGAATGTCGCCGAAGCCACAGCGACGCCAGCGGGCGGCACGTTGGCCCCGGCCGGTGACACGGCGACCGTGAATGCGGATCAGCAGCCCTCTATGGAGGTTGTGAAGACCGCAACGAATATCAATTTCGAACAACCCGGCGATGTGGTCGACTATGACTATGTCGTCACCAATACCGGCAATGTGACCCTGACGACGCCGATCACGGTGAACGATAACCTGATCGCGTCTGTGAGCTGTCCGGCGCTTCCGGCGGGCGGCCTAGCCCCAGCGGCTAGCCTGACCTGTACCGCGCAATATGTGGTGACACAGGCCGATCTGGATGCGGGTTCCGTGACAAACTTGGCGTCTGCGACAGATGGCGTAACAACGTCGCCGCAGACATCCGAGACCATTCCAGCCGATCAGAACCCGGCTCTGTCCGTCGTCAAAGACGCGATCACCACAGACTTCACAGCCGCTGGTGATGTGCTGAGCTATCGCTTTACGCTCTCTAATGACGGCAATCTGACCCTGACAGGCACGACGCAAGTCGTTGATGATAAGATCGGCACGATCGATTGTGTGGTTGGGAACTTTACGCCCGGCACGACACAAATCTGCACGGCGGATTACACAGTCACGCAGGCAGATGTGGATGCCGGCTTTGTTACAAACCAAGCCTTTGCACAGAACGGTTCCGTCGTCTCTGCGCCTGTGACTGAAACGGTCGATGGCACGCAAACGCCAAGTGTTTCTGTCGATAAACGCGCGCTGGACACGACATTTGCCGCGGCAGGCGACACGCTTATGTTCGAGTTTGATGTCGTCAATACGGGCAATGTAACCCTGACAAACATTACGGTCACGGACCCGCTTATCCCGGCGCTGAGCTGCCCGGCGACAGAACTTGCGCCTGCGGCGAGCCTGACCTGTTCCGGCACCTATACATTGACACAGGCGGATGTTGATGCGGGCTCCGTTGTCAACACAGCTGACGTCAGTGCCACGCCACCCTCAGGTCCAGCCGTGACCGATACAGATAGTGCGACAGTTACCGGCATGCCGACCACGGATGTCCGTTTCGCCAAGCGCGCGCTGAGCACGGATTTTGCGCAAGTCGGCGACGTCTTGGCGTTCGAATTTGATGTTGAGAATACTGGCACGACGACGCTGTCAGCCATTGCGATCTCTGATCCTCTAGCCGGCACAGTGTCCTGCCCGCTGACCACCCTTGCGCCGTCTGCGAGCATGGTGTGTTCCGCTGACTACGCAGTCACGCAAGCCGACATTGATGCGGGTTCTGTTGAGAATACGGCGAGCCTGAGCGCTGAGGGTCCTGACGGGACGCCTTTGCCGCCTGAAACCGATACCGTTACTGTTGACGGCACACGCACACCGCGCCTGAGCCTGAGCAAGACCAGCCCGGACACAGACTTTGCCGCTGTGGGGGATGTGCTGAACTATGAATATCTCTTGCAAAATACGGGCAATGTTGTCCTGACCGACCTGTCTGTCAGTGATGACCGTATTGCTGTCATCAGCTGTCCTGTGACGACTTTGGCACCGGGTGAGAGCGTGACCTGCACGGCGACCGACACCGTAACCCAAGCGGACCTGGATGCGGGCTTTGTGACGAATAATGCCGAAGCCACAGCCACACCGCCTGCCGGCACGACGTTAACACCGCCAACCGACAGTGTGACGGTCGATGCCGATCAAGCCCCGTCACTGGCCATGGTCAAAACGGCGAGCCTGTCGAGCGTGGATAGCGTTGGCGATACGATCGACTACACTTACGAGATCACCAATACCGGTAACGTTACGATCACGGACAGCGTTTCTGTCACGGATGACCGGATCAGCGTGTCCTGCCCGGCCTTGCCGGCGGGCGGTCTGGTCCCCGGCGCGAGCCTGACCTGCACCGGCACAGACGTGGTGAGCCAAGCGGATCTGGATGCGGGCATGGTGACAAACACAGCCAGCGCAACAGATGGCACGACGACATCGCCGGATGTCAGCGAGACGGTTGGCGTTGATCAAATGCCAGGTCTGGTCATGACGAAAACAGCCAGCCCGCAAGTCTTTGCCACACTCGGCGAAACTGTGTCCTATGACTACGTCGTCACAAATACCGGTAATGTGTCCGTTACAGAGGCAATTACGGTGAGCGATGACCGGATCACGGTCAGCTGTCCGGCCCTGCCAGCAGGCGGCCTTGCGCCGGGTGCGAGCTTGACTTGTACAGGCACCGATACCGTCACGCAGGTCGATCTGGATAGTGGTCAGATCACCAATACGGCACAAGCCAGCAGTGGTCCGACGACAAGCCCGTCTGTGACAGAAGTGGCGACAGCTGATCCGAGGCCTGCCTTATCTATGGATAAGCGCGCCTTGACGACAGGCTATGCGGCCGCCGGTGATCGCATTGACTATGCTTATGACGTCACAAATGCGGGCAATATCACGATTACCGATCCGATCAGCGTGTCTGATGACAAGATTGATATGGTCAGCTGTCCCGCCCTGCCGCTTGCCGGTTTGGCGCCGGGCGCGACCCTAACCTGTACGGCGTCTTACACGGTCACTCAGGCCGATGTGGATGCGGGGTCTGTCACCAATCTGGCGACAGCCAGCATTCCGGGAACAAGCTCGCCGCAGGTCTCTGAGACTGTGGACGGGACTCAGAATCCGGATCTTAGCGTGACAAAAACGGCGCTGAACGGCGCTTTCGACGCCGTGGGTGATGTGCTCGCCTACCGCTATGATGTGCGCAATACGGGTAATGTGACGCTGACAAACGCGATCACGATTGCCGATGATAAGATTGCAGCGGTCAACTGCCCGGCCTTGCCGGCTGGCGGTCTGGCCTTGAATGCCACCCTGACCTGTACGGCGACTTATGTGGTTACTCAAGCGGATCTGGACGCCGGCGTGGTCACGAATATCGCGATCGCCAGCAGTGGTGGCACAAGCTCCGCCCCTGACACAGCCAGTGTCACGGCGGATCAAGGCCCAGCCCTTTCCGTTGTTAAGCGCGCGCTGAGCCAGACATTCAACATGCCGGGCGACATCATCTCTTACGAATATGATGTGACCAATTCGGGTAACGTCACGCTGACAAATCCGATCTCGGTTTCTGATGACAAAATCGCGACTGTTAGCTGTCCGTCCCTGCCAAGCGGCGGTCTTGCGCCGGGCGCGGCGATCACCTGCTCTGGTGATTATGCGGTCACGCAAGCCGATATTGATGCGGGTTCTGTGACGAATTTGGCGTCCGCTACTGACGGGAATGTCACATCGCCAACGGTTGAGAAGCGCGTCTTTGCGACCCGCGTTAGCGAGCTTGAAATCGACAAGACGGCAACCTCGATCAACTTCAACCTGCCAGGCGATATTGTGAGCTATCAATATGTCGTCACCAATGCGGGTAACGTTACGGTCACAACACCGATCAGCGTGTCTGATAACCGGATTGCGTCTGTTGATTGTCCGGCCCTGCCTGCGGGCGGCCTGGCACCAGGGGATAGTCTGACCTGTACGGCTGACTTCGTGGTTACGCAGGATCATCTGGATATTGGTGTCGTCACCAACATTGCGACGGCGACCGACGGGACCACCACGTCCGCACCAGATTCGGAAACCATTCCGGCCAATGCCAACCCGGCCCTGGAAGTGCGCAAGTCTACGACAGCGACGTCCTATGCGACCGTGGGTGAGGTGATTACCTATACGTTCGAAATCGAAAATACGGGTAATATCACCCTGACGAACACGGTCCAGGTCATCGACAATAAGATCGGTGCGATTGCGTGTTTCACGGGGAACCTTATCCCGGATCAGATCGAAGTCTGCACAGCCGATTACACGGTTACGCAAGACGATATCGACAATGGCACACTGACGAATGACGCCTATGCGGAGCATCCGCGTGCCTCATCTCCGCCAGTCTTTGTCACGATCCCAGCGGTTCAGATGCCGTCAATGGCGATGGTCAAAACCGCGGACCGTGCGCAATTTGCAAGCGTTGGCGATATGATCGACTATCAATATGTTGTCACCAATGATGGCAATGTGACACTCACTCTGCCGGTTGAGATCACGGATGACCGGATTGCGTCTGTTAGCTGTCCGTCCCTGCCAGTCGGCGGTTTGGCCCCGGGTGCGTCACTGGTCTGCACGGGCTCAGATACGGTCAGCCAAGCCGATTTGGATGCGGGCGGCATCACGAACGTCGCGACGGCCCAGTCCGGCCCGGCCCTGTCTCCGCAAGCCTCTGAGACGGTTGACGCGGATCAGACCCGTGCGCTGGATATGGAAAAGATTGCTCGCACAAGCGACTTCACAGCCGTCGGCGATACGCTCGCTTACGACTTCATCGTGACAAATACGGGTAATGTAACGATCACAGCCCCGGTCTCTATTACCGATGACCGGATTGGTGCGGTGGCTTGTCCGGCCCTGCCTGCGGGTGGTCTGCTGCCCGGCGGGACACTGCTCTGCAGCGCGACGGATACAGTCAGCCAGGCTGATCTGGATGCGGGTTCCGTGACCAATACGGCCTCTGCCAGCGACGGCACAACAACCAGCCCAGACATCACAGAGACAATCACCGGGACGCAAACGCCAGATCTGACTATGACCAAGACGGCGCGTGAGGCGAGCTTCGCCGCCGTTGGCGATACGCTGACCTATGACTTTGTCATTACCAATGCGGGTAATGTGACGGTCGTTGATGCGCTATCAATCACGGATGACCGGATTGGTGCGGTGGCCTGTCCGGCCTTGCCTGCGGGTGGCCTGGCACCGGGCGCAAGCCTGACTTGTACGGCGTCCGATACGGTGACCCAAGCCGATCTGGATGCGGGCTCTGTGACCAATGTGGCGAGCGCGACAGACGGCACAACGACCACAGATCCTGTGACAGAAACCGTTGCCGCTGATGGTCAACCTGCGCTGAGCGTGGTCAAGACGGCGCAACAGACGGCCTTTGATATGGCGGGCGAGACGCTCGACTATAGCTATGTCGTGACGAATGCGGGTAATGTGACGATCACCCAAGCGGTGTCTGTCAATGATGACCGTATCCCGAACGTGGCTTGTCCGGCCCTACCGGCGGACGGCTTGGTCCCAGGCGCTTCGATCACCTGTACGGGCACTGATACTGTCGCCCAAGCGGATGTGGACGCCGGCTTTGTCACGAACGTCGCCAGCGCGACGGATGGCACGACTGTCTCTCCAACCGAGAGCGTAACCGTCAATGGGTCACAAACCCCAGCCTACACGGTTGATAAGCGGGCTCTGTCCAACACATTCACGGCCGTTGGCGACACGCTGTCCTATGAATTCATCATCCGCAATACGGGTAATGTGAGCCTGGACGCCGTGGCGAGCATTGAAGATGACAAGATCGGCACGGTCGCCTGTCCGGCGATGCCTGCTGGTGGACTTGTACCCGGTGCGGTTCTGTCCTGTGCGGCGGACTACACGGTCACGCAAGCCGATCTCGACGCGGGCGACGTGACAAACATTGCGACAGCCCAAATCGGCACGCAGCCACCCTCTGCGCCTGATCAGGTGACCATCTCTGGTGTGCAGGAGCCGAGCCTCTCTGTTGTGAAAACTTCAGACACGAGCGCCCTGACAATGGCCGGTCAGATCGTCAGCTATGACTATGTCGTGACGAATACGGGCAATGTGACCTTCACGGACCCGATCACAGTGGCGGACGATAAGATCGCCTCTGTCAGCTGTCCAACGGATCTGCTGGCACCCGGTGAGGCCCTGACCTGTTCAGCCGACTATACCGTCACGCAAGCCGATATGGATGCGGGCGAGGTGACGAATATTGCCTCTGCCACTAGCGGTGACACGACGTCTGATCCTGTCAGCCTGAGCATCGAAACGGACGTCACGCGCGGCCTGAGCCTTGTGAAACGCGCGACGACAGAAACCTTCACGGCGGTCGGTGACATTGTCTCCTACGCTTATGACGTGACGAATACGGGTAATACGACCCTGACGGAAACGGTCAGCGTGACAGACAACAAGATTGCGTCTGTCGACTGCCCAGCAACCTTGCTGGCGCCGGGCGAGGCCCTGACCTGTACGGCGGATTACGCTGTCACGCAGGCCGATCTGGACGCGGGTCTGGTGACGAACCTGGCGACATCTGAAGCGGGTGACAGCACGTCGCCGGAAGTTTCTGAAACGGTCGAAGCTAATCGTGAGCCGT
>CAZSUW010000007.1:0-31325 GCA_964610115.1 uncultured Algimonas sp. | reverse complement strand
GGTGACAGCACGTCGCCGGAAGTTTCTGAAACGGTCGAAGCTAATCGTGAGCCGTCTTTGCGCCTGACGAAAACTGTCGCGCAGACCGTGCAAGTGGCGGGTCCTATCTTTGATGTGACCTATACACTTGACCTGCTCAATGACGGCAATGTCACGCTGACCGATCTGTCTCTGACGGATGATCTGGAGGCGACATTGGCTCCGGCTGTTATCTTCAAAACGCCAGAGGTGAGCGCTGATGCCGTCACACCGAACCCCGCCTTTGACGGCGTTGATATTATCGAGCTTCTCGGTGGTACAGATACGCTGGCTGTGGGTGAAAGCGCGACTGTGACGATCCTTGTGCGCATTGACACGACGGTTGCCGGTCCGGCCCAAGGCAATACCGCTTATGCGGGGAGCCCAGAACTGCCAGGTCCAGTTATGTCTGATGATCCAACTGTGACGCCAGATACGCCGTCTGATGTTAATCCGACGCCGCTAGCCTTGCTGGACACAGATGGCGACGGTGCGCCTGATGGCTTTGAAAGCGGAACGGAAGACCGTGACGGTGACGGCGTGGTTGATTCCGCGGATTATGACCCGACCGGTTACTTCTACTGTGAAGAAAACGGTGACATTCTGTCCGGTGGCCGCATTGCGGTGGTGGGCCCGAATGGCCGCAATGACAGCATTGGTACGGCCAATGACATCGTCATCGTGCGGGATGGTTCAGACGGCTTCTATCAGTTCTATGTGACGGCCCCCGGCACATACACTATGGAGCTGACCTATCCGACGTCTGGCGTGCCGAGCACAGACCGCCTGGCCGAAACCGATGTACTGGATGCGACAACGCTTCTGCCAGCCAATCCGGCTGTGCTGGGTGCGTCTGAAGTCGGCACGAGCGGTCGTCTGTCTGACGCCTCCCTGCCAGCCAATCCGCGCTTCTACACGCAGTTTGATTTCGAAGCGGGTGATCCAACCATTCTGACGAATAATATTCCGATGAAGAATTGCGGTACGCCGGCCATCAACCTGTCCAAAACTGTGATCAGTGGTCCGGATATCATGGCCGATGGTCGCCAAGCTGTGACCTATGCGCTGCGTGTGGAAAACACGGGTGAGACAGCGCTCGAGAATGTCAGCCTGTCCGATGATCTGGGTGTTGTGTTTGGCGTGAATAATGTGGCGGTTCTGGAAACCCGTATCGTCCCATCCGATAGCCCACTCTCTCAAATGGGCAGTGCGGCCTATAACGGCACAAGCTCATCGGAAATGCTCTCCAGTGGCGTTGATCTCGAAATCGGTGAAGGCTTCACGGTTGAGCTGGATGTGGCTGTCGCGCCGCAGCAAGCCGGTGAATATACCAATATGGCCAGCGTTTCGGCCGAAGGTCCGCTCGACGGCGCGCCGGTGAATGCCGAAGATGACGCCATGGTGGCTCTGCAGCCTCTGTCTGATGCCAGCCAGCTGATCGTGACGAAGACCGCGCAACCGCGCACGGTCCAGATCGGTGATCCGGTGCTTTACCAGATCGCCGTGACGAATGACTCAGCTTCGACGATGAGCGACATTCGCATCACGGACCGCTTGCCAGAAGGCTTTGCCTATGTGCCGGATACTGCCTTTGTCTCTGATGGCGGCGATGCGGTGGCGGCCGTGCCAAGTGTTCCAAGCCGTGGTGTGCTGAACTGGGATGTCGTTCAAGGCGGTGCTGCGCCGCTGGATAGTCTGGCGCCCGGTGAAACGCTGACGTTCAGCCTGCGCTTGCTTGCCGGTCCAAACGTTGAGTTTGGTGCCCATGAAAACCAGGCCTTTGCCGAAAGCCTACGCGATGGCTCCCGCTCTGAAACCGCGACCGCTGTCGTCGATTATATCCCAGAGCCGAGCTTTGACTGCACGCCTGTTATTGGCCGCGTCTATGATGACGTGAACCGTAACGGCTACCCGGACGATGGCGAGCCCGGCCTACCGGGCGCGCGCCTGGCAACCGTCAATGGCGATATCATCACGACCGACGAATTTGGTCGCTATCATATCCCATGCGCGGCCATTGCGAACGCGGAACGCGGATCGAACTTCCTGCTCAAGCTCGACGGACGGTCCTTGCCTTTGGCCTATGGCGTGACGACGGAAAACCCACGGGTTGTCCGCGCCACACGCGGTAAGTTCGTCAAGATGAACTTCGGCGCGGCCCATCGCCCCGCCGTTCGTCTCGACATCTTTGCCGCTGACTTTGTCTCTGCTGATGACAATGCAACCCTCATGCCAGATGCGATCACGCGCATGGCGTCTGTGATGACACAGGCCCCAGAAACAGAGCGCGGCCTGCTGGTCTATCATGCGGCAGAAGGGGAACGCGTCGAATCCGCTCAAGCCCGTCTGCAAACAGGACTTTCCGCTCTGCGCGCCATGAGCACAGGTCTGAACGATATTGCACTGCAAGCCGATTGGGGGTCGCAGCGTCCGTTTGAAACACGCGAGCGTGAAAACGGCGAAGACGAAACCCTGCGTGTTGCGGGTCAATTCTTCGATGCCGAAACGATCGACGATCGTGATGCGACAAACCGGTCCCGCCTGCGCTTTGCCGAAGGTGAAGACGGCGCGTTCATGCGCCGTGCGGACACGGATCTATCTGACGATAGCTATGGTCTGCGCCAAGACGGTGACGATCCGGTCTTTGACGGCCCGAGCGTGGGTCGCCGCGCCACAGGTCCAGAAGAAAGCACACGGCCTAACCGCCTGATGCGCTGGCTGGATTGGGGCAATAGCACGACCGCTTATGCTGACGCGATGGAGGTCGAAACGACAGTGACCGCGCTGGATAATCAGAAGCGCCTCAATGCCCGCGCCAATGTGGTGTCCGGTGAGGTCGGTCGTGACATTGTTGTGGAAACCTACTGGAACTATGACAGCTATATTGAGCGGGCGGAAATCCGCCTGTTCGAAGCCGGTCGCACAACGCGCGGTGAACCCGTTGCGACAGCGACTGTCGTGGACGGTGCGGCGCGCCTGCCGGTCATGGCCGAAATGGTTGGCATGGAGCTAGACTATGTTCTGCGCGCCTATAGCGAAGACGGTAGCTTTGACGAAACCGCGCCACGTTCACTCTCAATCGGCGATACAGAGTTCGATCTGACGCCTGAGGAGTGGGCCGCGCAAATCGGCTCTGCCTTTGGACAAGACAGCCTGCGCGTTGATCGCATCCGCACACCGGGCGGCACGGTCCGTGTCTATGGCCGCAATGTGGCTGCCGATACGGTGCGTGTGATGGGTCAGAATGTCCGCGTGGATGCGGACGGTCAGTTCGTCGCCGAGCAAATCCTGCCAACAGGCCTGCAAACGGTGAATGTCGAAGCCGACAACGGCTACCGCATGATCCGTCCGGTCGAGGTGAAAGCCAAAGACACATTCGCGGTCGGTCAGATCGAAGCCACGATCGGTGAAGGTGTCGATGGCGAGAGCTTTGAAGAAGGTCGCGTGGCCTTCTATGTCCGCTCGCGCCTGAATGATCGCTGGGCGGTCACAGCCACGGCGGATACAGGCGAGGCGGGTCTATCCAATCTGCTGAACGGTTTGGACGATAAGGATGTGAACGGCCTGCTGCGCCGCCTGGATCCGGATCGTTATTACCCGACTTACGGCGATGACAGTGTCATTGAACAAGACGCCCCGACGTCCGGCCGCATCTATGCCCGCGTGGAGCGTGATGATGACTACCTGCTTTGGGGTAATTATCAGACACAGTTCACCGACACAGAGTTCGGTCGCGTGCGCCGCACACTTTATGGGGCGAAGCTGCGCTGGGACGGTGGCGGTCTGCCTACGACCTATGGGGATGAGCGCACGGAAGTGACGGCCTTTATCGCCGAAGGCGGCTCGCGCCAGGGACGTGACGTTCTGCGCGGCACAGGGGGCTCGGTCTATTACCTGCGCCACGGCGATATTGCGATCGGCTCTGAAGTGGTCCGTGTGGAAACGCGTGACAGCGTCTCGGGTCTGGTCACAGAATCGCGTCGCCTGACCTATGGCACAGACTATGATCTGGACTTTATTCAAGGTCGTATCCTGCTGACGCAGCCACTCGGCTCAACGCAAGATGATGGCCGTCTGTTCCGGGATGGTGATCTGTCCGGCAATGAAAGCGTACTGGTCGTCGATTATGAGTACACGCCCGTCTTTGGCGCGGACGATGATGCGGCCATCTATGGTGCGCGCGTCTCCCGCTGGTTCGGTGATAAGCTGAAACTCGGCGCGACCTATAATCACGACACAGATGGCGGTGCAGAAAGCGACCTATTCGGTCTGGACGCAACACTACAATTCGGCGCTGGCACCTATGTCAAAGCCGAAGTGGCGCGCTCAGAAGGTCTCGGCGTGCAAGCGTTCCGCTCAAACGATGGTGGCTTCACCTATGAGTCCCAAGATCGCGGTGGCCGCATTGACGGCGGCTCTGCCGATGCGCTGGCGATTGAAGCGGCTCTCGACTTTGCCGACATCAAGTCGCTGGAGATGGAAGGCACGACCTATGCTTACTATCGCAATCGTGACGCCGGCTTTGCTGGCCTGGCGGAGACGACCAACCAAGCGATTGAACAGTTTGGCGGGGGTCTGGAAGTGGCCTTGCGTGATGACCTCACGCTGCAAGCGCGCGCGGATATTACCGACGATCAGACCATTGGCACACGCTCTTACGCGGAAGCCACGCTCGCGGCACAGCTTTCAGACGCTGTGAAAGTGACTGGCGGTCTGGCCTATAGCGATGATGCGCGCGGCAATAGCGGCACAAGCTTGGGCGGTCGCGTGGACTATGCGTTCAATGACAGCCAGAGCGTCTATGCCTTTGGTCAAGTCGGCCTGTCGGGTGACAATACCCGCACGACGGACCGCTTGGGTGTTGGCGCGGAAACGCGTCTGTCCAACACGCTCTTTGCAGGTGGTGAAGTCTCCACCGGTGAAGACGGCTTGGGCGCACGGGCAAGCCTGCGCCGCGAAACGGACGATGGGGATGAGTGGTATCTCGCTTACGATCTGCCGCTAAACAGCCAGCTGGCCGGAAATCTCGGCACGCTGAATGTCGGTACGCGCCAGCGCTATTCCGATGCCCTGTCCATCTATGGTGAGGAGCGTCTGCAATTCGCAGAGCAAGGCCTGAACGGTATCACCCATGCTTATGGTGTGGACTATGCGCCGGGTGATTGGACCTTTGGTCTGTCCGGTGAAGTGGGCCGCGTTGATCAGTTCGACCGTGAAGCCTTTGCTGCGACAGTCGGCTGGGTCAGCGAGCGCATGCGCGCGGGCATGTCCGTCGAATGGCGCGACGATGAAAATGTCGATACGGGTGATAAGCGCAACACATGGCTGCTGCGTACCTCTGCGCGCTATCAGGCGTCCGAAGAACTCTCCTTGCAAGGGAAGTTCAACCTGGCGCAGTCTGATCAGTCACGGCCTGATGCAGAGCTGGGTCCTGTGAGCTTCAATAATGCGGAGTTCACCGAAGGCTCGATCGCGGCGGCTTACCGTCCGATCTGGGATGACCGCTTCAACTTGCTGGGCAAAATTGTCTGGCTCGATGATCTGTCACCGACGTCACAGCGCTTTGGCGGTCAGACGCTCGACTATCGTCAGAAGAGCACGATTGTCAGCGTGGACACAGCTTATGATGTCTCGCCGAAATGGACGTTGGGTGGTAAATATGCCTATCGTTCTGGCCAGGTCACGAGCAGCCGCGACAGCCTCGACTTTACCCGCAGTGAAGCCGAGCTGGGTGTACTGCGCCTCGACTACCATGCGACCCTAAGGTGGGATGCAACAGTGGAGCTGCGCCGTCTGGATATAGGCAATGGCACGATCACGCGCGATGGGGGCTTGCTGGGTCTGTACCGCCATGTCGGTGACCACGCCAAAGTCGGCGCGGGCCTGACATGGGGCGGCATTGAAGAGACCTATCTGGGCGTCGATCCAGATTCAGAGCTCGGCTGGTACCTTAACGTGGTCGGGAAGTTCTAAGACCCAGAACGTCTAAGACGCTTTAGACAAAAAGTGAGGCCCAGTCCGCGAAAGCGGGCGGGGCCTTATCTTTATCAGACAGGATGGGTGTCGTTCCCTTGGGCAGGCCCCAGTCAATCTCCAGACTATCCCAACGGACCGCGCCGTCACAGTCTGGCGCGTAATAATCCGTGACTTTATAGGCAACGATCGTATCGGGCCTGCGCGTGACAAAGCCGTGCAGAAAGCCGGGCGGTACCCAGAATTGCGAAAGGCTTTGGGAGGAGAGCGTCACGCCTATATGCTGCCCAAATGTGGGGGAGCCGACCCGCGCGTCCACGGCGACATCAAAGACTTCGCCTTGTAGCACGCGCACAAGTTTGCCTTGGGCACGGGGCGGGGCTTGGTAGTGAAGACCGCGCAGCGTGCCGGCCTCCTTTGAGAGGGACTGATTGTCCTGAACAAAGGTGACGCCCTCACCGATCGCGTTTACAAAGCGGTCGTGACGGAAGACTTCCGAAAAATAGCCACGACCATCTTCAAAGCGTTTCGGCGTAAAGAGAACAGGTCCGTCAATATGAAAGCGTTGCGTGTCCATTAAGGTGGCCTAGCGCTTTTCGGCCATAAAGCGCGTCAAATACCACGCCACGGTTTTTTTGAGGCCCGTTTCAAACGTCTCTACCGGACGCCAGCCGAGATCCGTTTCCAGCTTTGTCGCATCAATGGCGTAACGCACGTCATGGCCGGGCCGGTCGGTCACAAAGCGTATATATTGTCGGTATGATCCGTCGCGGGGATTGGGATGCAGTCTGTCGAGATGATCACAGATCGTGTGCACGACTTCCAGGTTCGTCTTTTCGTTAAACCCGCCCACATTATAGGTCGTGCCGGCCGCGGCGTTTTGCGCGACCTGCCATAGCGCGCTCACATGGTCTTCAACATAAAGCCAGTCGCGCACTTGTTGCCCATCGCCGTAAACCGGGATCGGCTCTCCTGAAAGCGCGGCATTGATGACCACAGGAATTAGCTTTTCAGCATGCTGATACGGGCCGTAATTGTTCGAACAATTCGTGATAACAACGGGCAGATCGTATGTGCGGTGCCAAGCCCGGACCAGATGATCCGACGCCGCCTTTGAGGCTGAATAGGGCGAGCTTGGCGCGTAAGGCGTGTCCTCGGTAAAGAAGCCGCCCGCGTCCAAATCGCCGTAAACCTCATCCGTTGAGACATGATGGAAGCGGAAGCGTGCGGCCTGTTCTGCGCTGGCCTCATTCAACCAGTCGCGGCTGGCTTCCAGCAGGCGGGCCGTACCCATTATGTTCGTGTCGAGGAAAAGAAGCGGACCCGCGATAGAGCGGTCAACATGGCTTTCTGCGGCAAGGTGGATGACCAGATCGGGCCGCGCAGCGATGAAGACAGCCTTCAGCGCTTCCCCGTCACGAATGTCGACCTGATGGAAATGATAGCGCGGGGATTTCGCCGCCTCTTCCAGCGCGTCAGCATTGGCAGCATAGGTCATCGCGTCAATATTATGCACGGTGTGATCCGTCTGACGGATCAAATACCGCACAAGGGCCGAGCCGATAAAGCCGCACCCGCCCGTAATGAGAATGTTGCGCGGAGCGTTGGCCATTACAGGCGGTCCAGTAAGGCCCGGACATAGCGGTCATAATCACTTTTCCCGCCGTCCCCGATCTGTGCGGCTAAGTTGGCCTTAGACATGAAGCCTTCGCGCAAGGCGATTTCTTCCAGGCAGGCGATTTTCAAGCTTTGCCGCGTCTCAATCGTGGCCACAAATTGCGAGGCTTCCAGCAGGCTTTGCGGCGTGCCTGAGTCCAGCCAGGCAAAGCCCCGGCCAAGCGGGTGAATCCGCAGCGTCCCGCGATCAAGATAGGCTTGATTGACCGCTGTGATTTCCAGCTCACCCCGCGCTGAGGGCGTAACAGAACGGGCGATCTTCACCACATCATTATCGTAGAAATAAAGACCGGTTGCCGCGAAATCGCTTTTTGGTTTTTCCGGCTTTTCCTCGATCGAGAGGACCGTTCCATCGGCGTCAAATTCGACCACGCCAAACCGTTCGGGATCGCGGACTTGGTAGCCGAAAATCATCGCTCCGCCCTCATCGCGCACGGTTCGGGCCGAGGCTTTCAGCAGCTGGGAAAAGCTCTGCCCATAGAAGATATTATCGCCGAGAACGAGAGCAATCGGGTCTTCCCCGATAAAATCGGCGCCAATGATGAAGGCTTCGGCTAGCCCGTTTGGTTCCGGCTGCACGGCGTAGCTTAGTGACAAGCCCAGCCGCTCGCCCGTGCCGAGCAAGCGTTGAAAGGCGGCTTGGTCCTGCGGGGTTGTGATAATCAAGATGTCTTGAATGCCTGCGAGCATCAGGACTGACAGCGGATAGTAGATCATCGGCTTGTCAGCGACGGGAAGGAGCTGTTTGGAGACAGCGAGTGTCACCGGATGAAGGCGTGTGCCAGACCCTCCAGCGAGAATGATACCTTTCATCAGGATGTCCTTGTCGCTACTGGCTGAAGGTCGGCGCGCGCATAGTGGCATTAAAGAGTTGCGCCTGTAACGTAAATACCAAACACGGGTATAGGTCGTATCGAAAGAGAGCTTAGAAGATTTAGATGGGCAGAGAAATGCTTCAGATTGCTGACAGAACAGAGCTGATTTCAAGATCGGAGGAGAGGCTTACGAAATTGACCCCACATGCCCATCGGGTAATGACAACAGAATGAATGGCCCAGAGTGTAGGTATTCAGCTTCTGAGCAAGACGGGGAAAAACCCCTCCGCTTTCTGATCGTGGCTCGGCATGCTGGAGAACCCGGCAGTGGCGGCTCTCGTCGACCGACGGCACTCTGTCGGACGCTTGCATCCATGGGCCACACGGCCTGTTTAGTCAGTCCATTCGACGTAGCAAACGTGTCGGATCACGTCCGGATACCAATTCAAGGGCCTGCCATGACGGGTCAGCCGAACATGCCACATGCAGACGCAGATCAATTACACTCAATCCAATTTGACCGGTCTGAACGCCCGGCCCGTGGATTGCGGAGCCTACCGAGACGAATTTTACCCGTGAATATTATGCAGGAACTTCGTTTATGGCATCATTTCCCGGACCCTGACATTGAATGGGCGCGTCGTGTCCTCTCTCATTTCGAGGCCAATCCAAGATCATTTGATTGGGTCATCACAACGTCCCCACCCGAAAGCCTACATAGGGTTGGCCACACTCTTGCCGCGCATTGCGGAGCCCGTTGGCTTGTAGAATTGCGGGATAGTTGGGTCATAAACTCCCACAGAGAATATGTTCGCGGCGTCCGCTCTATTGTTGAGCGTATAGCGGCCAAACTCTGGTTGCGGCGCGCCACGGCCATCATCGCAGTTGATCCATTTATCGCCAAAGAGGCCCATCAACTTAGCGGGCGACCCGTGATAACTGTCCGGCATTTCAGCGAGCCTTTGGTCAAGGCTGGCAATGCGAATAGTTGGCCAGATGACGGGTTTGATCTTGTTCATGCCGGTGGCTTTTCTTTATCAGATCGTCGCCGCGACCTGAATGCGCTGACTAATCGTTTGGATCAGCTGTCCGCCCAACGCGTAAGCCATGGTCTACAGCCGATACGCCTGCATATTTTAGGGCGATTAACGGAAGAAGAGGCCGCTTTTGTAGAAATTCGTAATCAGGCAAGCGTGGCCCAAATCGGGATAAAGGCGTATGGCCCTGTAAGCCTATCAGAGAGCCACCGCTTACAGGGCCTTGCCGACGGTCTCTTACTCTATGCGCCTGAGGGCAGCGTGGCTCTCCCGGGTAAATACTCGGAATATGCTTTGGCTGGTCGACCAATCTACTTCTCAGGACCGGACATCGTTCGCAAGCTTGCTGCCTCCCCAGAATTGCTGTGCCCTCTTGATGATCTTGTTACATCCGCTGTGGGAGAGACGGGGCGGGTGGATACCACTTATCGCGCGGATAATGTCGTCTCCCAATTTCTGGATCAAATTTCGCAGTTATCCGTTTAGGCGAGCTAGGGACGCAAACCCAACAATCTGGCAAGCCTTATCACACATTTGCCGACTCGACGTTTCCAGCGGGGTGGGCCATTTTTGACCTTTTTCAGCGCATCTGGTTGCAAGTCTATAGCATTGGCGTGTGGCAATGCGGGCAAGTCTTGGATAGGTTCGTCGTTCAATAACTGTGCTGCGATTGTAAGCCATGCCATCTGGGCATTTTGTTGGGAATAAGCGGTCTTGATAAGCTCTGTATTGGTCTCGGCTTGCGGGTTTGCCTCCAGGGCGACGGCTATACTGTCTGCAAAGGCCTTGGCATCGAAATTTTGTGATATGTGATGACCGCCTATGGTCCGCAAAATAGCCGCGACCTCTGGTAACGGCGTTGAAACGATCGGGTGTCCTGCCTTTAGGGCTTGAAACAGCTTGTTTGGCACAGCGTAGCGGTAAGACGTGCAACTCTCCTGAATTGGTATTATGGATAAGTCCGCTTTACGCATAGTCGCGACGACCTCGCCGGGATCGACGGGGGGCAAAACTTTGAACGATGAGGCGATCGCGGCGGACGCAGCCAGTCGTTTTAAGTTTTGGGCTTGATCATCGCTTACACGGGATAGAACCGATAAATTTATCGGTATGGCGCTGTCTTTTATGGCCCGCATGGCCATGTCCAAACCTCTCCCGTCTGCGACTGAACCGGTGAAAAGTGCGGTCGGTTTGCCGTGTTTTGCAGGTGGCGGGGCGCTTTGTTCAGCGTCGCCATTCAATCGATGCTCTGTTGTCTCGGACGCCGCGTTTAAGATTGTCGCAGGTATTCGGGGCAGGCGGTAATCTTTTTGTAGCAGTCGAGCGATCGCAACGCCGACAGTTACAACCGCATCAGCTTGCCTGATGAGGGGGGCTTCATATTCGATCCGAATGGCTTCTGCGAGTGTGCCTGCAACGCCATTTCGTCCTTTTTCATATTCGTGCGCATCATAAATCAACTTTGCTTTTAGCCGCTTCGCTGCCTGTGTGCCGGCCCCTAAAGTTGCTAAATCATTTGCGATAATTAGGTCCGGCTTGAAGACGAGGAGGGCCGGTAAAAAAGACTTCGCCATTGCTCGGTGCCAAAACAGGGCGCTCAGGGTCCGATTGATACGAGCGGTCCAGACTTGACGCGGCGACGAGGGCGTTTTGCGATTAAGCTGTATTTCTCTGTCAGGTTTGCGCTGCGGCGCTTGTGTGTGATTGATCGGGCGGGTTTGAGGATTTGGAACGGCAGGATCGCGGTTCTGCTTAAGGGGTGTGGAGGCTTGTTTTCGCCGTAGCGTGTTTATTGTGGCAATGATTGGGACCATCAGCGCGTTGTCGAATGGTATGCCGATTGTAGAAACATTTGCCCTTTCATCCGTTGGTTTTAAGTCAGTCTGACCAGAACGCTGCAGGTGAAAAAGTGCTACCTCTGCGCCGGCGCGATGGAAGGCGTCAATTTGCGATAAGACCCGGCTATCGCCTGGAGCTGAATGATCCAATAGCAGGGCAATCCGAACGGACTCCGTTCTCCCAAGCATTTGTTCCAAACGGGTCATATGAAATGTCTATGACAGAAAATCTGGCGCAGATCATTCCCGAATTCAGCGGGTAACCTCATGAATTCATCGGATAGTTTTTTCAGACGCAATGAGGATGAGCCTATAGTAAAGCCTCATTATTTAAAGGGAAATGGGTCGAAACACAGGTGTTATTTTTTGCTGCGAAAGACTTGTTGCCAAGGGTCTAATTGCCTTTATGATTGCCCTATGTACCGAAATACTTTGAAAAACTCATCCGTACAAAAAAAACTAGGATGCCTTATTTTAGGCGCTGTCGTTGCAGCGTGTTCTAATGCTGCAGAAGATATCGATTCACCAGACACTGACGGGTCATCTTCGACGGCTGTGACGAATGACATCACTGATGTTACGGTAGAGAATACGGCTGATCCTTTGGCGGCTCTGCTGGCTGGCGAAACAATCCAAATTGTTCTGGATCGTTGCGATGAAGACGACGTCTGGGAGGGGCCGAACGATCCCTATGGTGCCCTGCTGTGTGGACAAAGTTACGATTTAAGCTTTGACAGCCGAACATCTGAATGGGTTGCCACAGGATTTAACGAAGCCGCCTCCGCTAGAGCTGGCGAACCACAAACTGAAACAATCCGCCGTCCTGGAACCTATTCAGGCGGGACTTCCCTAAGTGTTTGGGGTATTAGCTTTCAAATAGATCCAACTTCGCGTTTGATTTCGCATGATGGCGAAGTCGTTGGTCACGCTATTGCATCAAATTGAGATCTAATTCTTAGGGCCACTTTTAGTGGGCCACAACTTGGCATTGCTCTTTTTCTACCCGTAAAATTGCTCTAATGACCTCGCTCGATCTTCAGGTCTCAGAGGTTTCGAGGCGCAACTCCGTCTCATGTGGAAACGCCATTGATATATTTTCTACGAGGGAATATAGGCAAATCGTCGCGTCCTCGCGTCAGGCTTGAACCTAATGGCCGCACACTTTTTGGGACAAACATAGCTCACCAAGTTACTAGCGATAGTTAACACGCACGCCCTCGGCCGTTACTGTGGGTTGCCTTCGTTTTGGAGATCAACATGCCAAAGGTTGCCGTATTTGGTTGCGGGCATTGGGGTAAGAACCTGGCTCGTAATTTTGCAGAATTGGGCGCTCTTGCCGCTGTTGTTGATCCTGATCCGGAGACAGCAAAACGTCATGCGGATATGCACGGCGTCTCGGCAATGACGGCCGAAAACGCTTTGGCTTCAGACATTGATGGTGTCGTTATCGCGGCACCAGCAGAGTTGCATGCGCGCTTGACCCTAGATGCCGTTGCAGCGGGAAAACACGTCTATGTCGAAAAGCCTATCGCGTTATCAATTTCGGACGGTGAAGCCATGATTAAGGCGGCAAAGGCAGCCGACAAAATCCTCATGGTTGGGCATCTTCTGCAATATCACCCGGTTTTCGTTGCGTTGCGAGATCGCGTCCGTACAGGCGAGTTAGGTAAGCTGCGTTACGCTTATAGTCATCGCCTCTCGACAGGAAAGTTTCGTGTTGAAGAGGATGCGTTTTGGTCTCTCGCGCCGCATGACGTTTCCATGTTATTGGCATTGTTTGATGAGGCTCCGTCGGAAGTTCGGCAAAGTGGGTTAGATTTTGTCACGCCCGGCGTGGCGGATGAAGCCCGTCTTGATATGGTCTTCCCGTCTGGCGGCCGGGCCCATGTGTTTGCGTCCTGGTTACACCCCTTCAAAGAGCAGCGTTTGGTCGTGGTTGGCGAAACTGCGATGGCTGTCTTTGATGATGTTAAGCCATGGGATGAAAAGTTGGCGATTTATCGTCATACGATTGATATCAGCGGCCCTGTACCCATTCCTCATAAAGCCGAAGCCGAATATGTAGCGGTTCCGCAAGGTGAGCCGCTTAAAAGCGAGTGTCAGCATTTCTTGGATTGCATTCAATCCGGCAATGCCCCGTTCACTGATGGAGAAGAGGCTTTGCGTGTTCTTCGTGTCATGGCACATGACACGCTTCCAAAAGCCGTTTGAATCATTCCTGTTTCCTAACTGAGTCGCTTAATCGCGGCGGTTTCTTTCATTTGGACCCCAATCATGCAATTCATTGATCTACACGCGCAACAAGACCGACTTCGCAAAGAAATTGAAGGCGGCATAGCAGACGTTCTCAAATCTGGCCGCTATATTATGGGGCCGCAAGTCAAGTCTTTCGAGGCTGAGCTGGCGAAGTTTGGGGAGGCTGACATCGCGCTCGGATGTGCGAACGGCACGGACGCTTTGATCTTGCCGATGATTGGCTGGAAAATCCCGCGGGGGTCAGCCGTTTTTTGCCCGTCTTTCACCTACTGCGCGACGGCAGAGATCGTGGCAATCATGGGCGCTGTTCCTGTCTTTGTCGATATTGATCGCGAAACTTATAATATGTGCCCTGAAAGCCTGAAGGAGGCGATAGCCGGAGCAAAGGCTGATGGTCTCGACTTATTTGGTGTCATTGCGGTGGATCTGTTTGGGCAAAGTGCCAATTACGAAGCGATCGCTCCGATTGCGCGTGAAAATGGGCTAAAGCTCATCGCCGATAGTGCGCAGGGCTTTGGAACGACCCTGAATGGCAAGCATCCACTACATTGGGTTGATGTCACAACCACAAGCTTTTTCCCCGCCAAGCCACTGGGCTGTTATGGGGATGGCGGGGCCGTTCTAACGAATGATGCTGAATTGGGTAAGGCCATGGATAGCGTCCGAATTCACGGCAAAGGGTCAGATAAATATGACAATGTACGCGTGGGTCTCAACTCACGTTTGGATACGATCCAAGCTGCCATTTTATTGCCAAAACTCGCTGTCTTCGCCGATGAAATTGAAAAGCGTAACGTGGTGGCAGATCGCTATAAAGAAGGTCTTTCTGGTACAGCGAACCGTGTCCCGGTCGTTATGGACGGTGTAGTCTCAACATGGGCGCAATATACGATTGAGGTGCCAGATCCTTTTGCCTTCGCGGATGCGATGAAAGCCGAAGGAATCCCCACTGCGCGCTACTATCCAAAGCCCGTTCACATGCAGACCGCTTATGAACATTTCCCCGTCGGCAAAGGCGGTTTGACTAATACGATGGATTGCATCCCAAACATCATTAGCTTGCCGATGCATCCTTATCTGTCTGAAGATGATAGCGACAAGATTATTGAGACGGCGAAAAAGGCTCTTGCTTAACCTCTTTTGAATTGACCTAATGCGTCGCGCTTGCCGCAATGAGGCTATACGAACTCCTGAACAGAGACGACTGAAATGAAAGACGAATTTTTACGTAAAGCCGCTGCCGGCGATCTGGTGATCGGTATTGTCGGTTTAGGCTATGTTGGCCTGCCTCTTGCTGAGGCTTATGTCGCGCAAAACACCCGCGTCGTTGGCTATGATATTAGCGAAGAGCGTGCCGCGCAGCTTAATGCAGGACAATCTGGCATGAAGCATATTGCGGATGAGCGTGTGCAGGGGATGTTGGATAAGAAGCTCTTTCAGGCCACCGCAAATCCAGCGGATTTATCAGAAGCCGATGCCATTCTGATCGCTGTCCCCACACCTTTGGATGTCCACCATCAGCCTGACCTCTCCTATGTGCGCTCGACCTGCGAAACATTGGCAACGATTTTACGGTCAGGGCAACTGGTTGTTCTCGAATCCACGACCTATCCAGGCACCACTGAGGAAGTGATGAAACCGATTTTAGAGACGTCAGGTCTGAAAGCGGGACAGGACTTTGCGTTGGCCTATTCTCCAGAGCGTGAGGACCCGGGGAATAAAAAGTTTGACACAGCGACCATCCCGAAAGTTGTCGGGGCTGACGGGGCGCAGGGCCGGGCCATGGCCAAAGCAACGTATGACATTATCGTCGATACGGTGATGGTCAGCAATTCTCGGACCGCCGAGGCCACCAAGCTGGTTGAAAATATCTATCGTTGGATCAACATTGCCGCCGTGAATGAGATGAAGGTCATTTTTGAGGCCATGGATATCGACATTTGGGAAGTTGTCGATGCCGCCAAAACCAAACCTTTTGGCTATCAAGCTTTTTATCCTGGGCCTGGTGTTGGCGGACACTGTATCCGTATCGACCCCTATTATCTGTCGTACAAAGCGCGTGAACACGGCCTGTCGACACATTTCATCGAGCTTGCGGGAGATATTAACACGAATATGCCCCGCCGCGTTGTGCAACGCTTGCTGGAAGAGCTGAGCCTGAAACAACGAAAAGCCCTGGCCGGGTCTCATGTTTTGCTGGTCGGATTGGCCTATAAAGCGGACATTGACGATATGCGCGAGAGTCCCTCTTTGGAGTTAATCGACATTTTGAAGGAACATGGCGCAGAGGTAAGTTACTTTGATCCCATGATACCGGAGATCCCGGTCACGCGGGAGCACCCAGAGTTTGCAGGGATGAAATCTGTGACCGGTTTTGACGGCTTTGATGCTGCAATTATCGCGACGGCTCATACTGGCGTCGACTATCAGGCGCTTTGCGAAAATGTGCCTCTGGTGATTGATACGCGAAATGCGACCGCGTCACTTGCGAATGATTTCCCCGAAACTGTGGTTAAAGCTTAACCCAGCATAAGGAGGCCAACATGTCGCAAATCAAAACAATGGAAGGCGGCTGGAGAGTCCACGAATCCGCCTATGTCGATGATGGCGTTGAAATCGGCGAAGGCACGACACTTTGGCATTTCGTCCATGTCCTGCCGGGAACAAAAATTGGTCAAAACTGCTCTCTTGGGCAAAATGTAATGGCTGGGCCAGACGTGACGATTGGAAACGGGTGTAAAATTCAGAACAATGTCGCGCTCTATAAAGGCGTCGTCCTTGAGGACGGTGTTTTTTGTGGCCCGTCAATGGTCTTTACCAATGTCACAACGCCTCGGTCGGAAGTAAACCGTCGGAACGAATATGCTGAAACTCTCGTTCGCACAGGTGCAACGATCGGGGCCAATGCAACGATCGTCTGCGGCCATGAATTAGGGGCGTATTGCTTTATTGCCGCCGGTGCTGTGGTGACCAAAAATGTAGAACCCCATGCCGTAATGGCAGGCGTGCCGGCCAAGCGAATTGGTTGGGCGTCACACGCCGGAGAAATGCTCAAGCCAGATGCGAATGGGCGGCTGGTATGTCCGCGCACAGGGGACGAATATCGTGAAGAGCAAGGATCTCTCAAGCGCGTTACGTCATCAAAATAAGGTGGAGCCTTAGCGCCCGTGGCTGACATAACCTCACGAATAGAGACGGGCGCGTTTCGGTCGGCCAAGCCTTATCGCGTTTTACATGGCGTAACGGGTGCCGCAGGACAGGCCAATGCGCTCGCGGGGGGGCTACGACAATACGGAGTTTATGCAGAGAACCTGCTGATTGGCGAATCCCGCTATGGCTTCAAAGCAGATCATCAGGTCCCCGCAACTCATCGCGATATGTCAAACTTCTTGGTCGACAATATCGATCGGTTTGACATTTTCCATTTTCACTTTCGTCCGGCCTTCTATGAGGACTCAAAGCGCCTGCGGTTTCCGTCCTTCGCTGATTTGCCTATTCTAAAAGCCGCCGGGAAACGAATTATATTCCATTTCCGCGGCAGCGAAATTCGGTCTAATGCCGAGTTCGCGAAAAAATCGCCCTATAATTACGTGGATGACGGCGAGGGAGCGCGCCTCAGCCGAAAGTTTCCCGACGAAACGAAAACACGTGTACTTGAGTTAGTCCGTGCGGGCGCGGACGCGGTATTGGCAAACGATCCTGAAATCGCCTCTTACATTGGTCGGCCTTGTCATGTGGTCAATCGCCTTGTTGCTGATCCAAAAGATCAGGATACAATGAGGGGCTTAGAAAAACCGCTCAAATCTGAGGGCCGTCCCCCTCTCATCCTTCATGCTCCAAGTCGTCGTGGAATTAAGGGAACAGAATGGGTCTTCGATGCCATTGAAAGTCTACGAAATGATGGTGTCGACTTTGAGTTTGAAGTCGTTGAAGGTCTCAGCCACGAGGAAGCCATGAAGCGCTACGCCGAGGCTGATATCATTATCGATCAGTTACGCATTGGTTGGTATGGTGTTTTGTCCGTCGAGGCGATGGCCTTGGGGAAGACAGTCTTGTGCTATATTCGTGATGATTTACGGGATCGATTAAACCCTAACCCGCCGCTTGTGATGACAACGCGCGAGACGTTAGAGCATGACCTTCGTGACGTTCTTCACTCACCAGACAAACGTAAATCTATCGGGGAAACCGCACGCCGGTACTATGAAGCGACACACCGCCATGATTCTGTCATTCCAGGTCTAATTTCAATTTATGATGAGGTGTGGGCGGCGTCAGACCCAGTCGATCCGCGACCCTTTTTAAAGCTTCTTGCTGATCAATTTGATCTGGGCGTTGTGGTGCCGCCACCGCCAATGGACGTCACGGCACAAGGCTATTTTCCCGAAACGCTGTTGGGAAAAGCCGCCTACCTTTTAGAGAGTGAGGGCATGAGCGGCCTCATGCGCCGTATTCGTGATAATGCAGCAGGGCGAGTGAAGCGTTAAGGTGGCGCTCTTTTTAAGATATAAGATTTAAGGTCCCGCCAGCGTGAATATGCATTTCATCGATCAATTCAAATCACCTCTCATGCGTTTGCGCGCGCGCATTTTCTTGTTCATTGTCCGGCGAGAAGTGAAAATGATGAGCATTTTTGCTTTTCTAGAAATTGCAGCTCTCATCTCTGTTCTGGGAATGACAGCTCTATTACTCATTTACTTCGATGCGGCACCATTATTTGTAAAAGACATTCCGCTTATTGGTCTTCTGCAGGCTGGTAGCCTTTTTACTTTAGCCATTGGTGTCGGAATGGGGTTGGCACGGTTTGTCGCAAAATTGTTGCAGGGAATGATTGACGCGCGCGTTACTTCCAATCGTGAGGCTTGGTACTCTGAACGCATTCGTCAACTTCCTGAAGGGCACCGCGTGGCGCAAATTCCTCTGCGAGAACTCGCGCGGGGATCTCACTATTATGGCCGTCTCGCAGGGGCGAGCCTCCATATCGTGGCATCAGCGGCCGCCTTCGGATTAACCCTGTTGGGCCTCCTCATACTTTTACCAAATATGGGACGACTTACTCTTCTTGGCGTTGTGGTGATGGGTATCCCGGCTATTCTGCTTGTTGCAATGCGTGTCGCCCGCATGTTGAAGGAATCGTCTGTTGGATTGGTTGATCGTGCGCGGGATACAGCCCTTTGGAAGGGCAATAGAAACCTGCCGACGACTCCAGAGGTCGCTGAATACTATCGGATGTATTTTTACCGTATTTTCCTGGTTGGTATATTTGGGCACTTAAGCGCGGCGTTTATGGCGCTCCTGCTTATAGTCGTCTTGATAAATGAAGCATTTTCCATCGTTGAATTGACGTTCGGGGGACTTTTCTTCGCGTTCTTAGCCGCGCAATACTACCTGGGAGCCTTGTCGCAACTGGTCACAAATTGCGTCAAGACGGCGGCTTTTCTGCCCTTCGTTGAGCCGGTTTTTGATCCCAATATCTAAGACGGGGCGCGTGCTGATTAAGCCCCAACGCGCGCCCGTATCCTATCCACTAATTCCTGGGTTTCACCCGAAATCAGGCTCTCTTGCCATTCGATAAACTCAAACACTGCGCGAATATCCACGGGCCGTGGATTGCGGCGAACCTCTTCATAGAGATCCAAGTAGGATTGCGCGACTTTGTCTGAATCATGCGTTTGCTCGCAATAACGTCGCCCTGCCGCAGCATATTGCTGCCGAAGATTTGCATCCGTCAAAAGCTGTCTAAGATCAGCCTTAACCGTGTCCGGATTTGTCACCATGAATGGGGCCGCTTCGCCTGATGGCAATGTATGCTGAATATCTTCGCGAATGTAGCACATCAACGCTTTGCCAAGCGCCATAGCCTCGACAGAAAGCACGCCGTACCAACCAATACGGAGCTGATCGATAACAATATCGGCGTCATGATAGACTTGTTGAGCTTCACTATGGCTCATCCCTTTCACAAGCTTGAATTCAAATTCAAGACCTTCTGCTTTGAGGGCGTCAACAGCTTCCAAGACGTGACTTGTACCTTTAATGTCGGCTTTTGTTGGGGCATGAACCACCACAGGGACAGGACCATTCTTCAATCCGACCTCTTGCCAATGGGATAGGTCCAGCGAGCGGGGGATGACTTTTGCGTCAGGAACGAAGCTTCCCAATTCCGGATCAATCACAACCAGTTCGCTACAGATACTGCGTGTAAAATTGAGGTAGCGGCGTTGAATCTCATCAGGAAACTTCGCCACGGCCGGTGGGTTTTCATCGACATAGTGGTAGGGGTTTAAACGACGAAAATCTTCCTGCAGCCGGACTTCCGATCCACGGAAGTTCATGATGACGGACTTACCGGCCGCCCGAAGAGACAACAAATCCATGGCGGTTGGGAAAGCAACATTTTTGCTCGAATAGAAAAGCGGCCGGAAGTAGAAATGAGCGACGTTAAAGCGGTGGGCAATCTCTGTCATGGCTCTGGCGGAAGCATTCGCCGTGGCGTCGGGTAAATGCTTGTGAACATTATAGCCGAGATAGTTGGGTCCCACGACCATACTTCGTGCAAACGCGCCGGCGCGATTTTGGGCTGAAGACTGTATCCAAGGCTGACCAGCACAGCCTGTTAAACCATGCCAAATCCGTAACGGCCCATCTGGAGCCGCAGGAGCAACCTCATGCTCAAGCCGTTCAAACGCTTGAGCCCAATCATCAGGGGGAGCTAATGAAAGCGAGGGAACGGTCGCAATTTTCGCGCTCTTCTTTTCGAGTTGTTCAAGCAGACGCGCGACATAACTATCAATATGTTCGAAGGGCCCATCGCCGAAGAAATCAAACGTCTCTAGATCTGGCTGACCCGTCAAATGCGGCTTCACGGTTTCTGCCGCACGTTCACCGCATAGGATGTGATTAGCATGCCCGCGAGCCGCTAAACGCGTGACGGCATTTATAGCGTCCCCATGTTTGAGAAGTGACAAAACAACTTGTCGCTTTACACGCGGTAGATCGAGCAAACGCCAGCCACGAGTGTTAAAGAAGTCAATAGAGGGCGGTGGTTCGCGCAGCGCGTTCATTGCAGGATCCGGAGCCGAGCTCTGTGGCGTCCCCGCTGCGGATTTTTCGTCATAGGACGCGGTTTTCTTCGTGAAGAAACGAGACACTACGCGATCTGCAAAAGAGAGATCAGAAATATCTGTTCCGTCTAAAGCGGTGAGTGGATCCGTGGCAGTCGACATGGCGTCTATTGCGGGGGATTGCGTAAAAATTTCAGGAGCCAAAGTCTTAGCCGGCACCGGACCCTCTTCAATCCAAGGCAAAGCAATATCCACCCAAAGATAGCGCGATAATGCCCGCCGACCGGAGCCCTTAAGCCAACGCTTTATCGTCTCAGCCTGATGGTCGTCTTGACTGTTGAACAGGATTACGCGGCGGTCTGATTGCTTGGCCTGAGAGGCCAGCAAGCCGCCGGTCATGCGGGGTGTCGCCCGGACGATTTCCGGGGTGTTCGCAAGCTTATAATCTTTGGTCACGCGTTTCGCGAAAGCAGGGGATGCGGCCCATAAACAATCCGGCTGCTGAATGTGGCGTTCTAATAATGCTAACGCTAGCTTCCGAGTTTCTGCGTTTGCATTCGTTCCGTATTTGTAGTCTGCATCAACATAGTGCAGCCAAGGTTTATAAACACCTGGCATAAGCCCCTTAAGGTCTAGCGCACCAACGGCAGACAGAGCGATCACGCCCGAAGTCACAATCAGGTCGGGCTTAATCGTCTCGACTTCCTCTCGCAGTTTTTTCATCAGGACCGACCCCCCTTTTGAAGCAACGGGGTCGAACAGCTTCGGATGGAGATCGGTTTTTAGATCGTAAAAGCGCTGTTTTGAGGAATTTCCATAAGGGCTAGACTGAGTATAATAGGTAAAACCTGGTTCAGTCGGCAGGCCACGTCTGTCGTCAAAGAGCGACCACCAATGTACATCATGCCCGTATTGATTAAAGAGACGCGCTAGGGCGTGAAAATCATCATTTATATCGCGATGAGAAAACCTGAGAAACAGGATACGCCGCAGTGGTGATTGCGTCATATCAGAGGGAGTGGGGGTCATATTCAGCCGCCCTTTAACGTCCAGCTTTCGCACGAAGGCGAGCGAGTTCTTTATTCATATATTGGGTTTGGTGCATGAGGAACTCAGCAACTTTTGGGATGTCAACCGGTCGCGGGTTTGCAATCGCTTGACGGTAGAGTTGATCAAACTTTTTAGACACCACCTCTTTGGCGTGAACGCGCTCTACAAATTGGCGGCCGCGATGACCCATGGCTTCGCGCAAGTTTTGGTCCTGGATAAGATTACGTAAAACGTCTGTAATTGTTTCTGGGTCTGCAACCGCAACGGGCGGACCCTCCCGACCAAAATCTTCCAAGAGATCATCCCGGATATAGCAGATCACGGGCTTACCCATAGCCATGGCTTCAACGCTCAGAAATCCATACCATCCAATCCTAAGCTGATCGATGACAATGTCCGCTTCGGCATAGACTTTGCGGGCCTCACTTTGAGGGAGGTTTTCAACAAGAGTAAAGTCGAAATCCAAACCTTCCTCTCGTAATTTATCGACAGCCTCGAAAACATATTGCGACCCTTTTACGGCCTGTCGGCTTGGCGCATGTACAACTCGTGGGCGTGGGTTTTTTGGGGGCTTGACGACAGGCCAGCTATCAAGATCAATGGCCCTCTCTACAATCGGCGTGCCAGGGACATAGGATTCCATTTCGGCGTCGCTTACGGCCCAAACATCGGCGATAGAGGTAAAAATAGAAAAGAGTCGCCGTTGAGTCTCTTCTGGGAAATTTGCAACATTGCCGGGTCGCTCGTCCACATAGTTAAACCGACTGAACTCTTTATACTTCGAGTGGAATCGAATTTCAGAGCCCATAAAGAAGAAGACAATCCGTTTCCCGGCGGCCTTCAAGGCTAATAAGTCGATGGCTGTGGGATAGCTCAGCGTGATTTTATTAAAGTAGTAGGATCGAAAGTAGAACTGAAAAACATCATATTTCGAAGCATGCGTTTTAATAAATGAGCTTATCGCTGTGAAATCGATGTCCAGAACGCTCTTGTCCGATCGATAAGCAAATTTCGCTCCATCGGCACAAAATGTATCTGACTTCATTCCACTGTCACGCTGCGCCCGTGACAACATCCAAGGCAAACCAGCCGCACCCGTTAAGCCATGTAACACCCTGACATCGCTCAATTCGGCATCGCGGGGTAGGGGCGGGCGGTCTTCTAATCGCCAAGAAATTTCCGAAATAGCTGCGTGTAAACGCACACCGATATCACCGGCAGACGCTAATTTTGGTGCGCGTTTGCGCAGTTTACGTGTCTTCAGCAGAGAGTCTCGAATGAACGACCTTGATTTCGTCGCACTTAATTCGTTCGACAGGGTGATGACGCGCGGATCGTCTGATGCGATTCCGCTCGCAGAGACATCAACGGAGGCCGGAATGAATAAGACCCCTTTTTGGGATAGCCAGTGTGCGGCTTCGGGTAGGACCGCGGCTAAATCCGCATTCGGGGCAAGAATAGCGCCGGCACAGGGAGCGTGAACATCGAGGCTAACCCGTGCTTTGCGCCCGGGAGCATTAGATATACGCCGGGCAATGGCTTCGCCGATTTCTTGCGAATCTGCCTCTATCACGATCTGCATTCCGGCACTGACCGTTTTTGACAAGGCAAGCAGGTCTCGTTCAGACGGCATACCGCCCAGCAACCGGATACGTTTCTCCGCAACACCGCCACGTCCGGTGACGAGTGAAGCGGGTGGAATTTCATCCGAAAACGGCGTGTTTTTTATCACGAGCGGCCGCACAGCCAGTACATAATCTGCATGGGCTTGATCCGCATAGGCATCTGAACGGGTGATAACCCTGTCGGTCTGACGCAACCACTCGCCAAGCTTGACCGTGCGGCGGCTATGAAAGTTATCAAAGGCCTCGCGCTTTTCCGTTTCCAGGTTTTCCAAGTCGTGAAACCAGAGACACCGATGCGCATCGCGCCAGTAAGCCGCCTGTAGATTAGACCCAATCTGCAGAGAGACGTCGTCAACAGTCAAGACCACATCAGCCTTCGTCTCTGACAGGTCTTGTATAGCCTTTTCCAGCGTGGCCTTGCGCCAGAGCGTATTGGACATTGTCAAAGTCGGGACGTGCCGATCGCCGCCGTCATCGTCAGGCAGACCACCCGCATCAATCCAGTGACCCGATGAAGCATCATACGCGGTCACAGTGTAGTGACCCGTCATAGATAACGCACGAAGCAGGCGTAAGCTCCGCGGGCTTATGCCTTCACGCGTCGCGGTAATTATGAGGACATTCATTTTTCTCACCTGTGAGTGATTCCGTTGCGCCTCGAAAGAATAATCTTCTTAGGTGAGAAGGGACTTTTCCCAAGCTACGGTTTTGGCAAGACCTTCAGCCAAGGTTGTCTTTGGCATAACACGCAACTCATGCCGTGCTTTTTCAATCGAAAGCGCGCGACGACGAATATTGTCAATATCACGCCGCTCAACATGCTGGATTTCAGAGTCCGAGCCGGTCAGCTCTAGGATCATGTCGGCTAGCTGATTGACGGAAGTTTCCACGCTTGTGCCTACGTTGTAAATCTGGCCAATCGCACGCGGGCTTCGCGCCGCCGCAACCGTTACGGCACACGCATCATCAATGAAGGTAAAGTCACGCGTTTGATGGCCATCACCGTGAATACGTAACGGTTTGCCTTCCAGGGCCCAGCCGATGAACTTACCAATTACGCCACTATAAGGGTTCGTCGGATGCTGATTATAGCCATACGCATTACTGTAACGAACCATAGAAATGGGAAGCTGAAATCGCTCCCAGAAACACTGCGCATAGCCTTCCGCAGCATATTTGCTTACGGAGTAGTTGTTGAGAAATTGGGGGGATTTCCCTTCATCAACCGGGATGCTTTCTGCGTTACCATACATGGAGGATGTCGATGAATAGACGACACGTGGCGTACGGTGTTCGTGGCAGGCCTGGAAAACCGTATAGGATCCAATGATATTCGTGCGGATGTCTTCCAGAGGGTTTTCGCCCGAGACGATCACATTGCGTGCCGCGAGATGATAGACAACGTCTTTTCCTTTAACATGCTTGTCTATCAAAGCCGCGTCAGCAACATCGCCCCGTACAACTTCGAGGTTGAGGCCTTTGATATTGCGTTCTAGGCCGGTGAAGAAATCATCCAAAATGGTGATTTGCGCCTTTTCGTCACGTTCCAAAATGTAACGCGCGAGGTTAGAGCCGACGAAACCAGCCCCGCCAGTGATTAGTATTTTTTCGGACATATTGCTATCTTTTCTGAACTAAATCAGCGTTTTTTTGAGACTCGACGCTCTTTATTCATTGAGCTTCTACGGTCAAGGCGATTTCAAGCCTACTCCTCTTTCTTGCGCAGGCCTCGAACGCTTTTCGCACAGACATAAATCCCCACGCAATCACTTTAATGCTGTGCAGCAAAATGTTGAAGTCATTTCTGTTTTGGTCTGAGCGTAGTGTAATAACCCACGGAAACAAAACATGGACTAGTATTGGGGCCTTTCCGTGACCTCGAAGGATTTCTCATGACAAACAACCCAATCACGCCAAACCTTGGTTTGCCACTTATGGCACCAAGCCAAGCCCGAAAACACATCACACTAAACGACTCCCTGATTTCCTTAGATGCACTCGTTCAGCTCGTCGTAGAAGGGACATCAAATACACCGGAATTTGAGGCGTTAACTGGCTCTCGATACATTATCGCGACAGAACCGGATCCTGCCTGGGTTGGCCATGAAGGCGCTATCGCTGTGCGGGGAGAAGCAGGTTGGACGATAATCGAACCCAAATCAGGCTGGCTTTGCTATGATAAATCTGCTGGTCAACTTCGTATCTGGAACAATACGCATTGGTCCGCCTTGAGTTTGGGCGATACACTTCATGTTCCAGCCTCACTCGGTGTTGGGGTTGAGCCAACGAGTAATGCTCTTACGGTTCGTGGCGACAGCGTCTTGTTTGAGGGTCATGACGGATCACACCGCTTAAAAATTAGCAAAGCCCTAGACACGGATACAGCGTCTATCATTTTCGAAATCGATCATTCGGGACGTTTTGAGCTTGGCCTGACCGGCGATGACGCGCTGATAATCCGCAAAAGCTCCGATGGTTCGACTTGGACAACCGCTATGCGTATTCCGACTGACACAGGGGCGGTTGAATTCGAACAATCCCCAACGGTCAACGGGGCTCCGTTAGTTTCCGCTAATATGGAAGACCCGATGGCGTCGAAAGGCCGTCTGACGGATACGGACGATCTGGATAATTTCGTAGAGACCGGGTATTTCTATCAAACACATAGTTCCCGCGCGACAGCCGCCTTGAACTACCCCACCGATCAGGCTGGAATTTTAATCGTTTTCGGGGCTGGGGCTTTTGTGTCTCAGCAATATCGTGTCTATAGCCTTGCGCCCAACGGATTAGCGGATGCAACGTTCACGCGGGGTCGAACCGGCACGCAATGGTCCTCTTGGCAGCGTCTTGCCACCATATAAAGCGGAAGGGCGTTCGGAGAAAAAGTGAGAGCCTTTCTACCTCTCCTCGCCGAGCGGACGACCGTAAGGCTTCCGGCTAGAGAAGCTGCCGTTCTTTAAGCAAGTCATAGACTGCGTCAGTGGCGGCTTCGATGGAATGGGTATGAAGGCCCACAGTGAGGTCCGCACACTCTGGGCATTCATAGTCCACGTCAATTCCGGCCACATTGCTGATCTCACCATCCCGCGCTTTTTGGAAAAAGCCGTCGCGGTCGCCGGCTTCTGCAATATCCAGCGGCGTATTGACATGGACTTCGATGATATTCTCTTCACCAATGATCCGTTTGGCCTGTTCGCGCTCAACAGAGAAGGGTGAGGAGAAGCAGGTGAAGGTGATCACGCCCGCATCGTTCATCAATCGGGCGACTTCAGCCACGCGGCGCGTATTTTCCACCCGGTCAGCCCCCATAAAGTCGAGGTCTTCAGACAGGCCTTTCCAGACATTCTCCGCGTCCAGAATAAAGGTTTTATACCCTTGGGCGTGGAGGCGTTGCTCCAGCCGGTTGGCGATATAGGTTTTGCCTCCGCGCTTGATGCCCGTGAACCAAACTGTGAACGGTTTCTGGTCCATCAGGCGCGCTCGCGCCTCTCGGTTTACCAAGAGCGTCTGTGTGCGCAGGGGTATCTTGGTCCCGCTGGCCGCGCGGCGGATGAGGCCCAGGCCGACCGTCTCATTGCTCATCCGGTCAATGAGGATAAATCCGCCCAGATGGCGGCTTTTTGAATAGGGCGTATAGATGAGCGGCTTGTCCGTCGTGACCGTGCTGATCCCGATCGCATTGAGCGACATGCTGTCCTGCTGAACGTGAGCCAGCGTGTTTACATCAATTAAATAGTCCGGCTCCAGCACGCTGGCGCTGACCTCTTGCGTGCCGAGCTTCAACACATAGGTCTGGTTCGTCGAAAGCGGGGTTTCACTCATCCAAAGGATTGTCGTCTCAAACCTGTCGTCCTGCTTGGGTGGATTTTCCGCATCCGCCAGAACAGAGCCTCGGCTGACATCAATTTCGTCTTCAAGGCAGATCGTAACCGATTCGTTGGGCAAGCCCACCTCACGGTCACCATCCATCGTGTAAATGCGCGAGACGGTGGAGCTAACGCCTGACGGTAGAGAGACAAGCTCATCACCGGGGCGCACTGTGCCGGATGCGATCCGGCCGGAAAAGCCGCGGAAGTCCAGATTTGGCCGGTTCACCCATTGCACACTTATATGAAAGGGCGCGGTTTCTTGCGCGTCGCCAACGGGAACACTGTCGAGATGTTGCATTAGTGTCGGGCCTTTATACCAAGGCATGTCGGCACTTTGGTCAACGATATTGTCGCCTTTCAGCGCGCTCACCGGAATGGCGGTAAAATCCTCAATCCCTAATTCATCCGCAAAAGCGCGATAGTCAGACACGATCTCATTAAACCGGGCTTCTTTATCATCGATCAAATCCATTTTATTGATCGCCAGCACCAGTTTGCGCACGCCCAGGGAATGCATGATGAAGCTATGGCGCCGTGTTTGTGTGGACAGACCGTGACGCGCATCGATTAGCAGGACAGCGAGTTCGGCCTGGCTCGCGCCTGTCGCCATATTGCGCGTATATTGTTCGTGGCCGGGGGTATCGATGACGATATATTTGCGCGCATCCGTGGCAAAGAAGCGGTAGGCGACATCGATCGTAATGCCCTGTTCGCGTTCTGACGCGAGCCCATCGACAAGCAGAGCGAAGTCAATGTCCGCGCCCTGCGTGCCGACTTTTTTCGAATCCGCCTCCAGCGCCGTAATCTGATCATCGAAGAGGAGCTTGGCTTCATAGAGCAAACGGCCAATCAGAGTCGATTTGCCATCATCAACACTGCCGCAGGTGATAAAGCGCAGAAGTGATTTGTCTTCTTGCGAGACAATATATTCATCAACCGTCTGCTGAGCCTGTTCGGCCGTGAGCGTGTCAGGTGCTTCGGGTGCATCCGGGGAAACAAAACCGTCCATCTTAGAAATACCCTTCGCGCTTTTTCTTTTCCATGGAGGCGGCTTGGTCGAAATCGATGACCCGGCCTGAGCGTTCGCTAACAGTCGCCAGCATGGTTTCCTGAATGATTTGCGGCAGGGTTTTCGCCGCGCTCTCCACCGCGCCTGTCAGCGGGTAACAGCCCAGCGTCCGGAAGCGGACAGACTTCATCATGGGCGTCTCGCCCTTCGCTAGGGGAATGCGCTCATCATCCACCATGATCAGTGTGCCGTCCCGTTCGACCACGGGGCGTTCAGCGGCAAAATATAGCGGCACGATCGGGATGTTTTCCTGATAGATATACTGCCAGATATCGAACTCGGTCCAGTTAGAGAGCGGGAAGACGCGGATGCTCTCACCGGGTTTTTTGCGCGTGTTATACGTGTCCCAAATCTCTGGACGCTGGTTCTTCGGATCCCATTGATGCGTCTTGGTGCGGAAAGAAAAGACGCGTTCCTTCGCGCGTGACTTTTCCTCGTCGCGCCGCGCCCCACCCAGCGCGACATCAAAGCCATATTGATCGAGCGCCGCCTTGAGCGCCTGCGTCTTCATCACATTGGTATAATAGTCAGAGCCGTGATCAAACGGGTTGATATTATCCCGCACACCCTCCTGATTGGTGTAGACTTTGATGTCGAGATCATACTCCTTGCGCAGCGTTTCGCGAAAGCTGATCATTTCACGGAATTTGAACGTCGTATCAACATGCAGCAGCGGGAAGGGGAGTTTACCGGGCGCAAAAGCCTTGCGCGCCACATGTAACATGCAGGCGCTATCCTTGCCGATGGAATAGAGCATGACGGGGTTTTCAGCCGTCGCGACGACTTCCCGCATGATATGAATGGCTTCGGCTTCCAGCGCGTCGAGATGGGATAGGGATCTTAGGGCAGACATGATTTTTCCTAATCGACCAAAGCGCCAGACGTTTCAAAAGGGGTTTGGGCGGCAGCGGGCTGCGGCTTGGTACGGACAAGACGACCGTCTGGCCCGACATGGAGGCCACATTCATCGCCAGCCTGGCCCGCTTCATTTTCCCACCACCAGCGACCGGCGCGGGGGTGTTCGCCCGGCTGGATCGCCCGCGTACACGGCTGGCAGCCAATAGACGGAAACCCTTGGGCGTGCAGGCGGTTCACCGGAATTTTGTGTTCGGCGATATAGCGGTCGAGCGGCGCTTGGTCCCAATCTAGCAGAGGGTTGGCTTTATAGAGACCGCGATCTGTGTCCGCTTCGACAAAGGCCATGGCCTGCCGCGCACTGTTTTGATCCGCGCGAATGCCCGTTACCCATAGCGACGCGCCCGCCAGGGCGCGAGCCAGAGGCTCGACCTTGCGCACATGACAGCAGGCCTTGCGCGCCGCAACGCTCTCGTAAAAGGCGTTAATACCATTGGCGTGGACCAGTTCTTCAACGGTCGCCGTGTCCGGATAGAAGGCTTTGATCGTCTGACCATAGCGCGTTTGCGTCTCCGCCCAGAGATCGTAAGTTTCCGCGAACAAACGCCCCGTATCCAGCGTCACGATATCAATCGGTATTTTGTGACTGAAAATAGCGTGAGTAATCGCTTGATCTTCCATCCCAAAGGATGTGGTGAATACGGCGCGACCCGACACGGATTCCGACAAGATCTGCAACCGCTCTTCCAGCGAGAGAGGCCCGAAGGACTGGGCGAGCTCATCAACGCTCTTGTCAGATGTGAGCGGCGATAAAGGCATAAAAAATCCATCATAACAGGCGGAAAAGTCGGCGCGCTTTAGCGACAGATGAATATGCTTTCTATGCATAATGATGAATGTTATATAGCGTAGATGAATATAAATCTGTCACAGCTCACGCTCCTCCGCACGCTGGGTGAGACCGAATTTAACGTCTCCCACGCCAGTGCTGAGCTGGGCTTGTCACAGCCTTCGGCCAGCCGGAAACTCAAAGAACTGGAAGACGAAGTCGGTGCGCCTCTGGTGAAACGCAATGGGCGGCGCATTACAGGCTATACCGCTTTGGGCGAACGCCTCATGCGGCCTGTGCGCGATCTCTCGACATCGTTATCGCATTTCGAAGCGCTCGTCGATGATCACCATGGTCATCGACGCGCAGAGCTTACCATTGCCACAACCCATAGTCAGGCACGCTATTTCCTGCCGCGGGTCATTTCGCGCTTCCGTGAGCAATTTCCGACTGTCCGCATCCAGCTTTCGCAAAACATGCCGGCTGATATTGCCCGCAAAGTCCGCGAAGGCACGGTAGAATTAGGTATTTGCACGGATAGGATTGGCGACGATCCCGACCTTGACTTTACGCCGGGCTATCGCTGGTCACATGCGGTCCTCGCGCCGAAAGATCACCCAATCCTTGACTGCCCTCTCACATTGCCCTGCTTATCGCTTTATCCGGTCCTGACTTATGTTGATCGGATTACTGGGCTAAGACTGCTGACAGAATTTTTATCGGAGCGCGACATTGCATTGGATGTCGTTCTGGAAGCTGCCGATACAGACGTTCTTAAGCGCTTTATCCGACTTGGCCTTGGCTATGGGCTTATCGCCAGCATGGGGTATGAGCCTGGGCAAGATGACGACCTCGTTTTACGAAAAATCGATGACGCACCAACCTTAACCATGGGCGTTGCGCATAGGCGCGGTGCGTTTCTCTCCCAACCTGCCAGGGCGATGCTGCGACTGATCAAGGAGGAAAGCCGGGCCTTCGAACGACAGATCGCAAGGCAACAGCTTTAAGAGACATCTCGTTGACTTGGAGCGTTTAGAAAGCATGTCTCACATCAACTTTTGCCGCCTCTGACCACCAGCGGCTTGTTTCACTTCCTTTGCAAAGATCTACGACACCAAGGGCCATCCTATTTGGTCTATTCTTTAGTTGAGAGTGGAAAAGGCTTTACAGAGTTTGTAACTGAAAACGTCATAGATGTGTCATGGCTTAGGCCTTTTGACTATGCTTAGAGCGAATGAGGCCACGCTAAGGCCAGCGAGAAGGCCCGCGATAAGGATAGGCACATGAAAATCTCAGTGATTGGCTCTGGCTATGTCGGCTTGGTCTCTGGCACATGTTTCGCCGATTTCG
>CAZSUW010000006.1:5439-52244 GCA_964610115.1 uncultured Algimonas sp. | reverse complement strand
CTGGCGATAAGGCAATCAAACCCCCTGGCCCTGTGACGAACAAAGTCCCATCCGTCGCCACAACCATCCCGTCAGGATTGCCATATCCTATGGATTGACGCTCTGCCGTCATATCGATCAACAACTCGCCCACTCCAACTTGCCCATCACGGCTTACGGGATAACGGTGAAAGCTAGAATCATTCGGATCAGAATTGGCCACATATAGCAAGCTTTCATCCGGCGATAAGGCAATCCCGTTCGGACGGGTTAGCGATCCATCAATCAAGGTGACCGACCCGTCCGGGGACACAGCGTAAACGCCATTAACCGCTTGCTCCTTCGCTGGATCATCATCTTGCTCTGGCAATCCATAGGGCGGATCCGTGAAATAGATGGTGCCGCTCGAATGAACGACCGTATCGTTCGGCGAGTTGAGCGTTTTGCCGTCAAATTTGTCGGCAATGATGCGGGCCGACTTCGTCATCACATTCAAAGCATAAAGCGTGCGACTACCGTGATCGGGGACCAGAATTTCGTCTTCATTCAGTTTGAACAAGCCATTCGCGCCTTGGCTGTTTTCAGAGATTTGCGCGCCTGGACGAGTTGAAGGCTGCATCCACTCCGTCAGGCCATCCTCATCATCATAACGCCAAATCGCGGCGTTCGGAACATCTGTGAAAAGGAGATAACCCGCTTCACCCTCACCCATCCAGACCGGCCCTTCGGACCAGGCAAAATTGCCGCCCAAATCTTCAACGATCGCGTCTTCAGAAAACAATGAGGGCGCGACGGCCACCACTTCTTCTATCGTACCCGCACTTTCGCGGGGAGACGCTGTTTCTACTGTGTCAACTGAACCGGATTGCGAACAGGCGACAAGGCCGACGAGGCACACGGCGGAAACCAACAAAACAGATTTACGCATTAATCGAGCACCATAGCGGCAGCACCGTAAAGTGGCACAAAGTGAGCCTGTATCAGACGCACAGGCACGCCTTCCATAAAGGGAGATCCCGGACCGCGATCCAAAAAGCGGGCCTTGAAATTAGATTCGTCAATAAAGGGCGCAATGTGACGAGAGACGCCACCGCCCAAAACAACGCCGCCCCAAGCTCCCAATGTGACCGTCGCATTGCCTGCAAATGTGCCCAGCATATCGCAGAATGTCCGCACGGTCAGACGCGCAACGGATTGCGGGTTAGCTTGACCCGCTGCCACGATTTCGTCCTGCTTTGTACAGATCATTGGTTCGTCCCGAATGCTGCAAAGCGCTTCATAGAGACGATACAGACCCGGGCCAGAAATGAGAGACTCAGCCGAGACGTAGCCGCTTTTCTTTCGCCAATAGAGCAAGACCTCATCTTCCAAAGGAGTTTGTGGCGCGAAGGCTGTGTGGCCGCCCTCTGTGGGCACAATACGCGGATGGCGCGCGCCGGGCCCTCCGGGAAGGATCGAAGACATACCCAGACCTGTTCCCGGCCCCATGACCGCGACAGGTTTGTTATAATTCACTTTTCCATCGATCAGGATCTGGAATCCGTCATCCGGAATGACGGTCGCGCCGTTCGCCATGGCCACGAAATCGTTCAACACCACCGCATCTTCAAAACCGAATGTCGTCATCAGATCGCTTTCAGAGACAATCCAGTCCGCATTGGTCATTTCGATACGGTCATCGAACTTCGGGCCTGCGAGAGCAAAAGCGGCACGCCGCGGCTTCGCCGCCACGCCATCCAAATAAGCCGTTACGACTTCGTTGAAATGGCTATAGTCCCGAACGGCGAAGCGCTCAGAGTGGTGTAACTCAATCGTGCCTTGTGGCGTCCGTTCGGCAAAGGCGAACCGAACATTGGTTCCGCCCACATCCCCGACGAGAGTCGTACTTTGTATAGCCGAACCGTCTACTCTGCTCGGAGCGATGCTCAGCGCCATGTCCCATTTCCCAACATATGCAGGGTCCCCAAATGACTTTAAGTCGAGGCTCTATCGGCCCGTGTTAACGCCATCATGAACGCCATATCGCCTAAAGTCGAGGCCCCAGCTTCGGCATTTGTCGCAATTTCTCTTTGTGGAGCGAACATATTCATCCCTAAACCGGATAAATTGTGCCGAACGGGGGCTTTCGCCACGTCGCGGGCGTCCAAATCGGCAAGCACGTCCACAACACCATTGCCTGCATCAACGCGGACAAGGTCGCCCGTTTTGATTCGCGCAATCGGTCCCCCAGCCAGGGCTTCAGGGTGCATGTGGATGGCAGACGGGAACTTGCCGGATGCTCCACTCATGCGCCCGTCCGTGACCATGGCCACCTTAAAGCCCTTATCCTGTTGAAGGCCCATAATGGGTGTCAGCTTGTGCAATTCCGGCATGCCGTTCGCGCGCGGGCCCTGAAAGCGCAGGACGACCACAAAATCACGCTCCAGCTCACCCGCTTTGTGCATAGCAATCAAATCATTCTGATCTTCAATGACAATCGCTGGGGCTTCAACGAACCAGTTTTCGGGTTTGACAGCAGATACTTTCATCACGCCACGACCAACATTGCCTTGCATAAGGGCGAGCCCTCCATCTTGGCGAAACGGTTCGGACACGGAAGCTAAAACGTCTTTATCAAGACTTTCCGTCGGACCTGACTTCCACAATACTGTATCCGCTTCATTGTGGGCGTTGCGGAACGGTTCGCGTGTATATTCTAATAGCCCCTCACCGCCCGCGACAGTGGTGACATCAGTGTGCATCAGTTCCGCGCCGATCAGCTCACCGATCAGATAGGCCATGCCCCCCGCGGCGTGGAAATGGTTCACGTCAGCAATGCCGTTTGGATAAATCCGACAGATCAGCGGTACGATCTTAGAGATTTCCGCATAATCATCCCAGTTGATGATAATACCTGCTGCCCGGGCAATGGCAGAGAGGTGAATAGTGAGATTCGTCGATCCGCCCGTCGCCATCAATCCGACGAGGCCGTTTACGATCGCCTTTTCATCGATAATGTTACAGGCGGGCGTGAACTCATCGCCCATATTGGTGATCTGCGCCGCTCGCCGCGTGGTCTGCGCCGTCATGGCATCGCGCAGCGGCGTGTTGGGATGAATAAAACTTGCCCCGGGCAGCTGCATACCCATAACTTCCATCAGCATTTGGTTCGTGTTGGCCGTGCCGTAAAATGTGCAGGTTCCAGCGGCGTGATAGCTGGCGGCTTCAGCCTTTAACAGCTCTTCACGCCCGACTTCCCCGGCTGCAAATTGCTGGCGGACTTTGGCTTTCTCTGGATTGGGAATACCGGACGGCATGGGCCCGGCAGGCGCAAAAATCTGTGGCAGATAGCCATAGCGCAACGCCGCAATCAGCAAGCCTGGCACAATCTTATCGCAAACCCCTAAATGGATGACGCTATCGAAGCAGTCATGGCTCATCGCCACAGCGGCGCCTTGTGCGATGACGTCTCGAGAAAAGAGCGACAGCTCCATTCCGTCTTGGCCTTGGGTCACCCCGTCACACATGGCGGGCACACCACCAGCAACCTGCGCCGTGGCCCCGTTCCGGCGGGCAGCATGCTTGATGATATCCGGGAAGGTCGCAAACGGCTGATGCGCGGACAGCATATCGTTATAAGCCGTGACGATACCGATATTGGGCCATTTCGCGCCCAGCAACTGCGTCTTTTCCATTACCGGACAGGCGGCAGACGCATGGGCGATATTTCCCTCTGACAATCGCACGCGGCGCGGCCCCGGGCGCATATTGTCTTTACAGGCTGCAAGATACCCTGCCCGACTGGCTTTGGACCGTTCTACGATCCGGTCTGTGACAGCTTGGAGTTCCGCTTTCACACTCATTTACGTCTCTTCCAATCCATAAACCGTCAGTTTATCACCTAAGCCGGACAAGGCCGCCACAGGTGCGTCTTTCGGGTCTTTCTCTAAGGCCGCTTTATAAACGGCCAGCTTTTCAGCGCTTGGCAGTAACAACACTGTTTCTCTTGCTGCCGCAACCGCGCTAAAAGTCAGCGTGATGCGATCTGTCAGATCACCGGCCACCGGGCAACCTGTTGCGTCAATCGCGCAGAGTCTCGCCGAATTTGACGGATTTAGCGCCGCTTCAAGCCCGCCACTGTTCGGGAACCAGGACGCAGTGTGTCCGTCCAGCCCCATCCCCAAAACGCAAAGATCAAAGGGCGGCACGATAAGCGCCAAAGCCTGCTCTGCCGCTTCAACGCCTTCCTCGGCACTCCCATGCCCGTTAAAGAGCGGAACCAATTTCGCGCGAGCCGCGGGCGTATCCGCAACACACTCTCGCAAAAAATCAAAATTAGAACCTTTTGCCCCGGACGGCACCCAGCGTTCATCAACCAAACTTAGGCCTACACCCTCCCACGCCAATGGCTTATTGGCGAGTCGCTCATAGACCGGCTTTGGGCTCGACCCACCTGACAAGACGGCACTTGCGCGGCCTTTTTCATCTAACGCCTTTCCCAGAACAGACGCCAAATGCTCCGCCGCAGCGTCAGCCAGCGCGTCTTTGCTCTTGAACGTCTTCAGCGATGGCATCGGCTTACCCTACGTCTGACCAGACGTGACCTGTCCGTTCCAGCATAAAGCGTGCAGCATCCGGACCGTCTTGACCGGCCGGATAAAGGCTGATCCGCTGATCGGTTTCCGCCCAGGCTTCGATAATTCCATCGACCCATGTCCATGCGGCTTCCACTTCGTCCCGACGCATAAAGAGCGAAAGATTACCCCGTACAACATCCATCAAAAGACGCTCATACGCATCAGGATAGCGGACCGTGAAGTTATCCGCGTAAGACAAGTTTAGCGGTAGGGTTTTTAGACGTAGCCCGCCGGCTCCCGGCTCTTTGATTTCCATCCAGAGCGTAACGGCTTCATTGGGTTGCAGACGAATGACCAGCTTATTCGGGTTCACCTTAGTCGCTTCAGGGAAAATTGAATGCGGAACCGGTTTGAAATTGATGACAATCTCGCTGCGGCGGCTCGCCATGCGTTTGCCCGTCCGAATGTGGATCGGCACGCCAGCCCAACGCCAGTTCTGTATCTCTGTGACAATCGCAACGAAAGACTCAGTGTTGGAGCTGTCCCGATCGACATCCGATAGATAATCAGTTGCGCTTTCTTCGCCGACCTTCCCACGCACATATTGCGCTCTGACGGTCGTATCATTCACATTATCGGCGGTAACAGGCCGCAAAGCCCGGAGGACTTTGATCTTTTCTGTCCGCAAATCATCTGCCGACATAGACGCTGGCGGCTCCATTGTAGTCAAGCAAAGCAGCTGTAGCAAATGGTTCTGCACCATATCGCGCAGCGCGCCTGAACCGTCGTAATAGCTGCCACGGCCGCCAACACCGATACTTTCGGCGACCGTAATTTCAATCGAGTCGATCGCGCGACTATTCCAGAGCGGCTCTAACAGAATGTTTCCAAAGCGAAGCACTAAGAGGTTTTGTACGGTTTCTTTGCCAAGATAATGGTCGATCCGGTAAATCCGGTCTTCGGCAAAAACCTGACCAACGCCCTCATTGATTTCATCCGCTGACGCATAGTCTTTTCCGAGCGGCTTTTCGAGAACAACGCGGCTCGTTTCGTGGGCTAGTCCGGCTCCCTTTAACCCATGCGCAATATCCACGAAAAGGCGCGGTGGCATGGCCAGGTAAAAAATACGGATCAAATCCCCTTTGGATGAAAGCGCTGATTTCAGGCCCGCCCAATCCGCTTTGTCGCTCGTCACATCAATCGGCACATAGTCGAGCAGCGCAACAAATTTAGCCCAGCGCGCTTTGTCGAAATTCGGATCGTCTTCGAATTCATGGTACGCACTCTCAACCAGTGCGAGGAATTCTTCGCGGCTATGTTTAGACCGCGACACACCGACAATGCGCGAGTTCTCCGGGATCTGATTATCGCAAAAGCGGTGATAGAGCGAAGGCAGCAATTTACGCCGCGCCAGATCACCTGTTGCACCAAAGACGACCAGTTCGAAAGGCTCAACCGGTACAAAGCTCGATCGCCCTTCATTGGGCTGGGCGTTTTTCGTAAGTTGCGGATCGCGCTCTGCCACCGTCATAGTCCCTTATCTGTTCGCACGGTCATCCCCAATCTTGTCCACGCATCCAGCCTATGCGCAAGGGTGACAGCGCTGTCAATTCATTCACACGGTCGCAGCGCGCATAAAAGTGCCGCTTAAGTGAGCCGCGTGGATTCTCGTATGACCAGTTCAAAATCAAGCGTGTGCTGAAGCAACGGATCGCTCTTATGACGATCCACCAAAATCTCTGCGGCTTTGCGGCCCATTTCATGGATAGGCTGCGCTACCGTTGTGAGCTTTGGCCAGAGAATTTGAGCCAAAGGCGTATCATCGAATCCACAAACAGCCAGTTCCTCCGGCACAGCCACATTCATGCGCCCCGCAACACTAACAACGCCTGCTGCCATGTCATCATTTGACGCGAATATAGCTGTAGGCCGGTTGCGTGGATCAGAGAGCAAGCGCACCGCAGCCTCCACACCAGACCTGAAAGAGAAGTCGCCGGGTAAAATGCGGTCATCCCGAAGCGGATGGCCGTGGGCTTTCAGCGCTGTCTCGAAACCCAAACGCCGTAATTCTGTCGCCCCATGATCGGGATGACCGAGAATAAATCCAATATCCGTATGCCCCTGCCCTAACAGATATTCCGTCATTTGCCGCGCCGCCTCTGTATCGTCCATGCGCACAGCGGGCGACGTTCCGGGCTCCTCTGGGGCGACCAAGACGTGCGGGATATTTACCCGCCGCAGCATTTCACGCATCTCTTCGCTATCGCTGAGAGGGGGTGTGAGGATCACGCCATCCACGCCAATACGCCCCAAAATGCGCTCTGCGTCCTCGACCTCGCCACGCTCTAGGCTGATAGGTTCCAAGACCAGATGATAACCATGCTTACGACAGGCTTCCGTCGCACCCGCCTGAATATGATAAATATAGCTAGGGCTCGCATTGTCATAGACGAGCGCGATCAAGTAGCTTCGGGAACTCGCCAGGCCTCTCGCGGCCAGATTAGGCGAATACTGCAGGCGGCGCGCGACATCCCTCACCCGTTCGCGGGTCGCCTTTGCGACATTGGGCTCGTTATTCAGAACACGAGACACTGTCTTCATGGAGACGCCCGCTTCCTTGGCGACATCAGTGATGGTTGTCTTCATAGCAGGACCAGCGATGAGTTCGATTTTTTTTGGTCCTACCACAAATGCATACTTGCGTGGCAAGGCCTAATGCAGCGCCAAGTTTCTGGGGTTCGGGCATCTGACATCACTCGCAAAACTGTCACCGCGCCCGAAATCGCCGCCTTGCAATCGCCACAACAGGCCAATAGGCGCGTAGCGTGAAAACGGCCTCTTACTCTACACGTCCGACCTTGCGGATCGACCTGACCCAGTTGCGGGAGAATTACCGCGCTCTGTCAGACCTCGCGCCATCGGCAAAGGTGGCCGCGTCCGTCAAAGCGGACGCATATGGGCTCGGCGCAGAAGCCGTGGGGCGCGCCCTTTATGGCGCTGGGTGCCGGATATTCTTTGTCGCCACCGCCGGTGAAGGGAAAATCTTACGCGAAGCGATTGGCCCTAACGGGGCGATCTATGTCCTAAACGGACCGGCACCGCGAGACAAAGGCGTTTTGCTCGGCGCGAAACTCAAACCCGTCATCAATTCTTTGGAACAGGCTTGGTTCTGGGCAGATGTTTCACGTGAAACAAATGAACCGCCTTACACGGCGATTATGATCGACACGGGTATGAACCGGTTGGGCCTCTCCTCCGATGACGTTACAACGCTGTCAAAAGAGCCGGGCCTTTGGAAAGCACTTAATCCAGACTGGGTGATGAGCCACCTTGCCTGCGCCTCAACGCCCGACCACCCGCTTAACGCAGAGCAATTGAAGCGTTTCAAAACGCAAGCCGCAAAGCTCCCGCCGACACCGATGAGCTTCTGCGCGACCTCAGGGATTTATCTCGGCAAAGACTATCACTTTGGCCTCGTGCGCCCGGGCATCGGCCTGTACGGCGGGCGCGCTACAAATACGCCTGAGAAAGAAGTCACCAAACCCGTGGTGCGCCTTCTGGCGCCCATTCTGCAGGTGAAAAACGTCAGCAAGGGCGAGACGATTGGATATGAGGGAACGTTTACTGCCCCGCGCGACATGCGCATCGCCACTGTCGGAGCGGGCTATGCAGATGGAATGCCTGTCGCTTTATCAAACTCTGGCCACGCCATTATTCATGATCAAAGCGTTCCCATCGTTGGGCGGATCTCTATGGATCTCACCGTGCTGGATGTAACCGAGGTGCACCTGCCCGTGCAGGTTGGCGGTGTGGTTGAGTTTCTCGGCGACCAGCTCGCCGCGCAAGCGCAAATCGCGGGCACGATCGATTATGAGCTGCTCATTCGTCTCGGGCAACGTTTGAGGCGCAACTATATGCGCAGTGACAAGGAGACACAGACTACCACGCCAGAGGCTCAAAAACGTGAGGGCCAGAAGCGTGGGGGCCAGAAGCGTGGGGGCCAGAAGCGTGACGACAAACCCCGCTCTAATTCCCGTCCGCCTCTGGGCCGACGTCCCTCGGGCGGTAAATCGAAACCGCAACGGCGAGGACCTCGTCCTCGCTCATAGGCATCGGCTTGTATTTATGCTCCGCGAATAAGGGTAATTGATCGTTATAATGCGGACTATCCGGTCGCGTTGTGGCCGCACCGTATTGTAAGATACTCTCTAGCCGCAGCGATCCATCCGGCGCCCAATCGGCCACCATAATGTGCGTATCGCCCGCAAAAGCATTCATCACTCCTTCTTTTTCCACACCATCACGATCCGCGTAAATGGCGCGCAAGACATCCGGCGCCCCGTCTAGAGCCGCATTTTGATCCCCGCGAATGATGCGGTTTACCTCTCCCCATTCAGGGTCAATCCGTCCGAATGTAACTTCAAGGTCTTCCATTGTTTTCAGAAGGTTATCCCGCAATTCTGATGTACTTTCAGGCGCGTCTTCATATTCATAACCATAGGTGCGTGTCCCCGTGATAACCGCCAGAGCCGCCCCGCGTGAGGTGCGGTCTGTCGCGCCGTCCCAATCGCGCAAGACATCGCGCGCGGGCTTCGTTTCTTCATCCGTCATCGCCACAATATCGACGACCATTTGCATAACCTTATGCCGCGGATCATAGCGCGTATCGGCGCGATACTGCAGGAGTTCCTCGCGCGTTATACTCTCATCGCTTTCGAACAAAGCCATGGCGCGCAGGGAACGGTTCGTGATCCGATCCTCTAGACCAAAGGTCTTTGAATACTCATCGCGCGAAAGATTACACGGCGTGTCCGTCACCATAAAAGGCGTTGCATTGGCAGAGAAAACCCAACCGCAATCCGGGTTCCAGATTGAGGGTAACTCATCCGGATCACGGTAGCCATTCCAGATAAGCTCCGGGCGATCACCCGGCAAAACTTCTCCCCAATCCGGCCCTTCAATCCGATTTGGCATACGCGCATTATAGACATGGGCGATGTTGCCCTCGCGATCCGCATAGACGATGTTAAAAGAGAGCACGCCATTTAGCGCCAATGCTTCTCGCCATTCCGCCATGCTCTGCGCTTTGCCCATGCGATACCATTGTTCGAGCGCGCCATGCTCTTGAAGCCCTGCGAAACGCACGGCGTAATATCCCGTTGGCGCTTCGATAACAGGCCCATGCTTAGACCATAGGGTTTTGCGTTTAATCGGCAGCGAGAAAGGGCCCCAAAGTTTGACACGAAAGCGCGCCTCGCCCACCTCAAACTCTTCCCACGACCCATCGAATTTATAGCGATCACCCTCTACTTCCAGCTTGTAGATATCGACGAGGTCAGGTCGATTGACAGTATGCGTCCAACCCAAATTAGGCGTCACACCCTGCGTGAGAATTGGCACACCGGGGAATGTGGCGCCGGCGAGGTTGAGGCCTTCTTCCGAGACTGTATGCGCTTCATACCACGCATAGCGCCCCTCCATCGGTTGGTGGGAATTGACGATCAGGCGCGTATGACCGTCTGCGCTTCGTGACGGCGCCACCGCAAAACCGTTTGAACCCCGCACAGATAAATCCCTTTGTGCGGTCTGATTCCAAGGCGACACATCGGGCGCGTCTTCAGCAGCAAAAAGATCGGTCAAATAACCGTCCAGCCGATAGAAAAACGGCGTTCCAAAGACGAAACCCGCATGAACATCCCGTTCCGTCACAGGAAACAAACCGGGTAAGACTTGATCCGGATGATGTGCCGCATATAGATTTAAGCCGTCTGCATAAGCTTCTGAAATCGCTCGAACATCATTTGGTATTTCCGGCAAGAGCCGATCAACAGTCTCTTCAACTTTGAAAAGATCGAACATGAAATCTGCGGGCGCAGCGGCTCGGCCATCATATTGCGCCGTCATACCGCGGCCAAAGGCTATTGTTTGCTGGATCGTGGCAAAGTCATCTTCAGCGTGTGCATAAGCAAAGCCATGCGCCGCATCGGCATCGGTCTGACCAAAAATATGCGGTACGCCGAAGTTGTCACGCATAATCTCAACATCATAATCCGTTGCCGCTGCCAGAGCGAATTCGGCATCGAATCTAGGATGAGGCGTTCTCAGATAGAGTGCTGCCGCAATGAGTCCGACCACCAGCAGACCCGTAATTCCAAGGAGAATTTTCTTCATATACAAGGTTTAACGCAGTAAATTAGCCCGACAAGCGTCTTCGTCCTTTAACCGATAGGCGATGCGCGCTAGAACACCTGTATGACAAATACAGCTTCCTCCCTCCAAGACTTCCTTTCACAACTGCTCGGCGACCTCCCCGCGTCAATTGAAGAGGGCTCTAAAGAGCTCTCGGTTCAAGCAAAAACTCTCGGCGCACGCGGCGAAGATTTCCTAATCGACAAGCTTGGCCTCGACGACACAGCAGAAAACCGCGCCATGGTCCGCCAACAAGCCAAATATGCCGGAATGGCGGGCGGGCTCGCTCTGCTTTTAAAATCGCGATCTATGCGGAAAGTCGCCACCTTAGGCGGACTGGCTGCCCTCGGGACCATCGCCTATCGCGGTCATAAGCGTGGCGCGATGCCAAGAGATTTCAAAGACGCGATTGGGCTTTTGAAGGGTCAAGCTGGCGAGGACCGCGCAGACATTTTGCTTAAAGCTATGGTCGCGGCGGCCAAAGCTGACGGCACATTCAGCGATGGCGAGCGCGCTCTGATCGCGGCCTATCCCGCTGCAGACGAAGCGGCCTTGAAGGACGTTATGTCCACGCCGGCAGATCCAACCGCGATTGCGTCTTTGGCAAACTCTGATCAAAGCGCGGCAGAAATCTACGCGGTCTCCGCGCGCATTGCGGACGGGTTGAACCCATTGGAGAGGAACTATCTCGATAGCCTCGCCATGGCACTCGGCCTTGACCCAGAAGCCGCCGCTCTAATCGAAACAGAGGTTCGCCTCGGATGAAGCTCTGGGTCATCGGTGCGGGCCTATGCCTTATGATCGGCTGCGCGCCGGTTCAAGTCGCAGGTCCGGGCTCTGCCAATCAACCGCATATTCCACCGCCCAACTTCCCCGTGACACAGCCAGTTTCGGGGCAAAGCTGTGGGGGCATGGTTAAGCCTCCTGGACCCGGATGCGCCGCGGGAGACTATTGCCACCGCGAGATCAAAGACCAATGCGGCGCGGCAGATGCGCCGGGAGTTTGCCGTCCCCGGCCAGAGCTTTGCACAATGGACTACAATCCGGTTTGTGGCTGTGACGGAAAAACCTATAGCAATGAATGCGTGGCAAACAGCCAAGGCATTTCAGCCGCTTTCAGGGGGGAATGCGAGACATGAGATCTGTTTGGTTTATAGCTTCAACAACGCTGCTCTTCGGATGCGCCGAGACTTCAAAGGTGGTTGAAAACACAGCCCCTGCCTCGTCCATTGTCAGCGCCGAAACCGTAGATATTGCAGCGAATGATTGGGGTGAGTTCCTCCCTTATTTTACCGAAGACACACACGCCCTTTCCCCGGTCTTGGTCGGGGTGGCGCGCATCATGCCAGGTAGTCAAATTCATCCGCCCCATCGCCACGCCGATGAGGAATATTTGATGGTGACAAAGGGCCGTGGCACGTGGTCCCTGAACGGCGTTGAAAGCGTGGCTAAGGAAGGCGACATCCTTTTTGCGAGAAGTTGGGATTATCACGGCATCCGCGCCGCACATGACAGCCCGCTAGAATTCGTCGTGTTCAAATATAGTGCGAAATCCAGCCCTATGGCCACAGACCCAGATCCTTCATTGCCTGAAGAGCAGGAAGACTAACCGATCACATGTTTCACCATTTCTTCTCAGAGCTGCGCCGCGCGTCCGTTCCCGTTTCAATCCGCGAATATCTAACGCTTCTGGAAGGCATTGACAAAGGCGTAGCAGACGAAAGCATGGACGGGTTTTACTACCTATCCCGTACCGCCTTGGTGAAGGACGAACGCGATCTTGATAAGTTTGATCAAGTGTTTGGCCATGTCTTCCGGGGCGTCGATTATCTGGGCGATATTTTCGGCCAAGACGAGCACCACATTCCAGAAGATTGGCTACGCAAAATGGCGGAACTGCACCTCTCCCCCGAGGAGATGGAAGAGATCGAAAAGCTGGGCGATTTCGACAAGATCATGGAGGCGCTGAAAGAGCGTCTGGAGAACCAAGATAAGCGCCATGAAGGCGGCAATAAAAACATTGGCACAGCCGGAAAATCCCCCTTTGGGGCCTATGGCTATAACCCTGAAGGCGTGCGCATTGGCCAAAATGAAGGCCGCCACGGGAAAGCCATAAAAGTCTGGGACAAGCGGACATTTAAAAATCTTGACGGCGATAAAGAAATTGGCACGCGCAACATCAAAGTTGCCCTGCGGCGCTTACGCAAATTTGCGCGCGAAGGTGCTGCGGAAGAGCTCGATCTACCTGGCACTATTCGCGGAACGGCTCGACAAGGCTGGCTTGACATTAAGATGCGCCCCGAACGCCGCAACGCTGTGAAAGTGCTGGCCTTTTTTGACATTGGCGGATCGATGGATGCGCATGTCAAACAGGTGGAGGACTTGTTTTCTGCCGCGAAGTCAGAGTTCAAACGGCTAGAATATTTTTACTTCCACAACATGTTTTATGAGCAAGTCTGGAAAGATAATCGCCGGCGGATGACAGAGGTGACGCCCACTTGGGATATCCTACACAAATTCCCCTCGGACCACCGTGTTGTAATCGTCGGTGACGCCGCCATGAGCCCCTATGAAGTCGCCATGCGCGGCGGCTCCGTCGAACATTGGAATGAAGAGCCTGGGGCGGTGTGGCTGAAACGAATTGTCGATATCTACCCGCACCTTATCTGGATCAATCCCACCGCGGAAAAGTACTGGGCTTACAGTCAAAGCACGCAAATGATCCAAGAGATCATCGGCGCCGAACGCATGTTCCCCATGACGTTAAGCGGCCTCGAAAACGCCATGAAGGAATTGGCGAGATAGATACCCACTTCACACTTTCATAAATTCTGGAGACGTCTATGAAACGGCTAATTCTATTGGGCTCTACGGCTATTTTGATCGCCTGTTCAGCTGGCACGGCGCCGACAACGGACAGCGATACAATGGCGGCCGGAGGGACCGTTGCAGTGTGTCCGGACGAGATGATCCTCGCGCTCGAAGACTATCCAGAACAGGCGTTACCAACAGTGTCGGAATTTGATATTTGGCATGCTGAAAATGGCGAACGTGAGGGCGTCGTGACAACGCGCACAGGCCTACAATATTCGGTCATCCAGCCTGGGATTGACGGCGGGGTTTCGCCTCAACCTTATGAAGAAACCTTTGCTCATTATCACGGCTTTTTCCCCAGTGGCGAAGTGTTCGACAGTTCCTATGAGCGCGGCAGCCCGTTTGTCACACCGCCGAGCCGAGTCATCAAAGGCTGGACCGAAGCCCTGACGGATATGAAAGTCTGCGAAGCGCGCACGCTCTATATCCCGGCCAACCTCGCCTACGGGAATGGCGGTGGCGGGCGACCATCTGGCACGCTCATGTTTCATATGCAGGTTTTGCGTGTGAATACAGGATAGTGTGCGTCTATTGCACCCCACAAAAAACCCGCGCCCTGATGAGCGCGGGTTTTCTTTTCATGCTCCGTCCGACTAAGCGGTAATGCGGAGTTCGTTCAGGCTCTCGCCGATGTCGCGGAATGCGGCTTCTAACTCGTCAACACTCCGGGCATTGAAGAAATTGCCGCCGCCGGATGCGCAGTTTTCTAGCAAAGCCCGCGTCGAGGCATCCGTGACCTCATAAGCGATGGTGTAAATCGTGATGTCATCATTTTTAACGCTCTCGCAGATATCACGTGTCTTCCGGTCCGCATCGGCGTTATTGTTCCGGCGCTCGTGACGCTCCCCCTGTTTAGAGCGGCTATTCATGCCGTCTGTCATCAGGATCAGAACCTTGTCAGACCCGTTATCTGTAGTCCGCAGAGGCATATCGCTATCCAGTGTCCGCCAGCCCCACATCAGGCCAGATGGCATATAGGTGTTACCACTTGCCGTCATGTCAGCAATCGTCGTTTTCACGTCGTCGAGATCATTGGTCAGCGGCTGCAGTTCTTCTCCACAACGGGCGTTTAAAAGGCCCGGAATGCGGTTGCCACCAAAGCCAGGGCGCGTGTCCATCGGAACATTACGAGAGCCGACACAACCATGCCAAGTTTGACGATTGGTTTGTGGGCCACAGACGCGCTGTGTCGGACCATAGGTCACATCACAACGATTACGAGAACAGGTCGACGCCACACCGTCACGGTCGCATGAATAGGTCTCGCGACGGCAATTTGTGCGCGAAGTGACGGGGCGAACATTGCGGCAGACATTCGTCGTTGTCGTGCTGTCCGCATCAACGCGAAGCCAGGGTGAATTCCGGCGCGATAGGCCTACATTCACATAGTTGGAAAACGGCACAACCGACATGCGTACCGCGTCGCTATTATAGCTCTCAATCGTCGATACCATTGTGTCCGCAGAACGCTTCAAGGCGTCTAGCTTTGTCCCGCCACCTGTCGCCGGATCCCCCATTGACAAGGTCGTGTCGAGCACAAGGGCAATGTCCATTTCGCGCTGCGCATAAATTGCGGATGCACCGGCGGAAACGTCGACATCACCACGGCCTAAAATACCAGAGAAGCCAGCCTTAGAATTATCGGCCAAACGTACTGTTACTTGATCGCCGTCTTTATTGATCGACAGGATGCGTAACTCAGCGCCATCAGGGCCGGGATAAAGCTGAGCCAAGTGAGTTTCAGCGGCCGCCATCAATTCAGCGTCTGTTTCCAATCCTGATTTCGCCAGCAGCAAAGCGACGGCATCAGACGCATCGGCCAGATTGACTTGCTTGTTGATCCCGCGCGTCAAATCGATCGCCAGAGCAACAGAGCCGAGGATCGCGATAGACCCAATCGCGGTCATGAGCGCCATGTGGCCGTCCTCATTCTTGGTGAATGTTTTGCAAAGACGACGAAAACTAAACTTTGGCATTCAAGCCTCCCGAACTGGAGCGACACGAAAGTGCCGCGTTTCGGAAGAGTGAGTTGCCAGTTCAGTGCCAAGTGCTGTAAAATGCCCCATTGCGGGACAGGCGCGCCTGCTTTATGGTTAAATTCCCTTTAAAAGGGAACCAAAGCCTAGAATTTCGCTATTTTTTACAGTAGTTAAGGCCTTAGTGTTCATCCTTAACGCCAGAATACTTCCCCATTTATTCTTCTGGCAGAACATGAATGCGGACCGCGCGAGACACATCAAAAACGGCCTCTGCTTGTTTTGAGACATCACTGGCTGTCATATTTTGGAACATAAGGTCGCGCGTCCGGTAGCGGTCAAGTGACGCTGGGTCGGACTGCGCCTCATCCGCCAAAGACAGCCAGAAATTATTATTCTCGAGGCTCGTTTCGAGGTTTTCCAGCACGGGCTTCATTGCGCGATCAAAGACATCGGCGCTCAACCCGTCCCGTGCCAGATCTGCCGCCGCCGCTTCGATCAATTCCGTCACACGGTCCACCTCGTTCGGGGCCGCTTCGACGGATGCCGCGATATACCCATAATCATGTTTGTGTTCCGGCAGGCTCACCCAAGCACTCGGTGAATAGGTTGCACCCTCTTGTTCACGCAGGCGCTCAGTCAATTCCAAACCCAACGCATCGGTTAAGATGGATAGCTCTCGATCTGTCTTGGGCGAACTATGGTCGGGCACGGGCCAATACAGGCGAACCAGAGCTGTATCGGGCTCTCCGCTATGACTCACGCGATGCGGCCGCATACGTCCCGGTGTGATTGAGTAATCCAACGCCTCCGCTGGAATATCAACAACTGGATCGGGTCGCGCCTCCAAAGTACCAAAGGTCGCGGCTACAGCGTCTATAGTCGCGGCTTCATCGAAATCGCCGACAACGGCGATTTCAATCGCGCCGCCTCGGACGTTCTGATCATACCATTGCTTTATCGCGTCCAGATCAACATTTACGACTTCGCTCTCATCGGGATGGCGCGAGCTGGGGTGCCCTTGTGTCAGAATAGCCGGGATGGCGATACCAGCGGCGCCGCTTGGCGTGCTATCGAATTTAGACCAGACTTGGCGGACTTGTTTTTGGAAGTTTGGAATTACATCCTCACGAAAGCCCGGGTCCGTCAGTTGCGCGGCGAGGAGTTGAAATTGCAGCTCCAAATCATCGGGAACAGTCGTTGCGGACAGGGTCATTGCCTCTTGGCCGAAACCGCGCGACACGCCGACCGTGCGCCCCGCTGTTAAGGTCGCCAGCGTATCCGTATCATGCGCGCCCAAACCTGATCTTGGAATGATTGAGCCAATCTGTGTCGGGAAGGCTGTATTGTCCAAATCAAAATGTGCGGATCCATTGCCGGATCGCACCCGAATACGGATGACGTCAGTCTCATAAGGCGTCTGTTTTAGCGTCAAACGCACATTGTTTTCGAAACGCAGCGCGGTGAAACCCAAATCTTCGATTGTTTCACGTGAAACAATTTCGCCCGGCGTGCCCCATTCGGCATAGGCAAACTCAACGCTCTCTGCGTCTTCCAAGGGCGGCAACTCGACCGTGAGACTCTCTCTCAGCATGTCCTCTAAAAACTGCGGCGCGTCCTCTATTACGGTATCGCTTTGCAGATAGACTTGCGGCCTTTCTTCCAGACCGACCCAAGCCGCCCGCAAAGCGTCCTCGGCGTCTTCAACCGTTATGCTATCAATGACAGAGACAAAGCGTTCCAGATTTGACGCCGCGCTCGTCATCACTTGTTCATTGGCGAAGGCATTGAGAATATTCCGAGCAAGATTTGGCGTGCGGCGTGTGGGGGATGTTTGCACCGCGACTTCATAGCTTTTCCGGATGTTAGCCACCTGCTCATCAAGTTCGGCTTGGCTGAAGCCGTGTACTAACGCCCGACGCAGCTCTCGTTCAGCTTGCTGAAACGCCGGGGCAATCGCATCATGTTCAGCCGACACTGACAAAGACGACGTTCTCGCCGCCTCAAACGTATTGGAAGTTCCCGCACCCGCCCCTGTAAAGACAGCCTCCCCGGTTCTGACGCGCTTAGCATAGCGCCGATTTAGCATTGCATAAGCGAAATAAAGCGGAAGTTCCGCGGCCCGGTTAGCGGCCGTATCGCGTTCGCGGGCTTCAGGGCGGGGCGGGCTGATGACGGACAAGGTCACCCGGCTCGTAATCTCTGGATCGAAAAACGCCTCATAGCGGGGCGCATCCACCGTAATGCCCGTAACTTTGGCATCAGCAACGCCTTCACCAACAGAGACCCAATCAGAGAAGGCGGCGTCGATCATCTGTACCATCTGCTCTGCAGGCCGATCCCCAACCAAAACGATGAAGGTATCTTCAGGTCTATACTGTTCGGAGTAAAAGGCCCGGAAGTCCTCGGGCGTCACATTCTCAATCGTCTCGACGGTCCCAATCGGCAGTTTTTCGACCAGGTCGGCCCCAGGCGATGAAAATCGTAATCCATCAATCGCCGCACGATAGCCAGGGCTATTTCGCGCGCGCTTCTCGGCCAGTATCACTCCCCGCTCCCGATCGATAGCGTCCGGATCAAGGTTCAGCTTCTCTGCTGTTTCGCGAAAGATAAAGAGGGCTTCTTCCAACATCTCATCTGTCGTCTCAGGAAGTTCGAGTTGATAAATCGTTTGATCGAAAGAGGTGGACGCATTTGTATCTGCGCCGAAGGATAGGCCCAGACGCTCCAAACGCTTTGTCATTTCACCCTCGGGAATATTCTCAGACCCATTGAAAGCCATATGTTCTAGGAAATGCGCAATCCCGCGCGTGGCATCGGTTTCATCTAAAGAACCCGCATCCACCCGCATCAACAGCGTTGCTGTCCGGGAGGGGGTTGCATTTTCCATCACCGCATAGCGCAGTCCGTTCGGCAGCCTCCCATATGTGATATCCTCATCCATAGGCAGGTCGCTCGCCTGATGCGCAAAGTCAGCAGTTTCCCAAAGCGGATTGTTCGCGGCCGCATCAGCTTGCACACGTTCAGTTTGATCGCCAGCCTCGATGTCGACGGCAGGATCAGTACACCCGATGATGAAAAGCGCCGTCGAAAGAAGAAGAGTATATCGGATCACAAACATACCTGAAACATAAGGGTTGAAGTCACAGCAAAACTGCCATGACAGAATCGTCTTTGCCTTTGTCTGCTCGTGACTGCCGCGGCAAGTCCCTCCTCACTTGATTCTAAGGCGGGCGCAAAAATCGATATAGGCATTGCTCGCACATGGACCCAAAATAGTCGTGCTTACTAGTCGCATAACGCCTTCGGATCACGAATCGCCCGAGACTTTGGATCGATAGACGACAAAGGCCTTTGCAAAATTTACATTAACGGCCCGTAATTCCCTGGTTTTGGGGCGATCACCCCCGCGAGTTCAGGCAATGTTCATAATAACGCCTCGAATGCGGTGCCAATTGTGGCTTTTTCGAGTCACAAACACGCCGATGAGGTGACGCACTGCAAGGAAACTCGCCTATAGGCGTTTCTTTGTTGAAATCACTGAATTTAGGTTGCTAACATAGGATTAACGTCTAGCCATCTTCGGAAGGTTTGGTTAAGCCGTAGGAGAGTCCGCATGCGCGGATACCTTATCTATATGAGACTAGGGGGTCTTAAAATGAAACGATCTTTGCTGATGGCAGCCTCAGTTGCTGTCCTCGCTGCGCCAACCGTTGCGCAGGAACTTCCACCCGGTAACCCACTCCCCGGCGAGTGCTTTGCGCGTGTGATTGTTCCCGCACAGTACGAATTGTCTACGGAGCAAATCGTACTGCGCCCGGCGAGTGAAGAGATCCGCGTTATTCCGGCCCAGCTGGAAAGCGTGACAGAACGTGTCCTTGTTCAAGAAGAAAGCTTTGAGCTTGTCCCAGCTGGCGCTGGCGCGGGCACACGCCTCGTTCCAGGCACAGGTCGCATCACACTGACTGTGGGCGGCACAAGCTACACAGTCGACCCTTCCAGCCGCGCCCTACTAGACTCCCGCGGGCGGCGCGTTGGCTCAGTCGCTAATAATGGCGACCTGGTTGCGAGCAATGGTTCGATCATCTCTGCTGGCGCTGTTGACCCCGTCACCTTTATCGGCATCGGCTCTGGCGTCAGCACACGCCTCACTGTCGGCGGCACGGCTTACACAGTCGATAGCGGCTTCACAGTTCGCAATGCGAACGGCCAGTCTGTTGGTCGTATTGAGGGCGGCAACATTGTCGGCTCAAACGGTCGTGTCATTACACGCTCAGCGGTAAATAGCTATGTTGGCAGCACTGGCGGCGCCGTAAGCGTTGCACAGCCCAGCTTCCGCACTGTTCAAGAGACGATCACGGTTCAAGAAGCCAGCACTGAGCTTGTTGTTGTCCCGCCGGTCTATGAGACACGCACGGAAACGATTGTCGTCAAGCCCGAGTCTGTTGAATATGTGACGGTCCCAGCGGAATATGAGACATACGCCGAGACGGTTGTTGTCCAAGAAGCGACAACGCAACTTGTCACTGTCCCGCCTGTTTTCGAGACTGTGACTGAGACAGTTGTTGTCCAAGAGGCAACCACGCAGCTTGTCACTGTCCCAGCAACATTCGAGACTGTCGCCGAGACTGTTGTCGTTCAGCCCGCTTCTGTAGATTACCAAGTTATCCCAGCGGAATATGAGACTGTTGCGCAACAAATTGTTGTTCAGGAAGCCAGCACAGCGCTGGTCGTCACGCCACCCGTCTTTGAAACCGTTACCGAAACTGTTGTCGTTCAAGACGCGACGACCGAATTGGTCGTGTCCCCGGCAACATTTGAGACTGTAACTGAAAGTGTTGTGGTTCAGGCGGCTTCCACAGAGTTGGTTGTATCCCCTCCACAATTTGAGACGGTTTCAGAAACTGTCGTCGTTCAGCCTGCCTCGGTCGCTTATACAGTCGTTCCGGCAGAATTTGAGACTGTAACTGAAAACATCGTGGTTCAGGAAGCCAGCACAGAGCTTGTTGTCGTCCCACCTGTCTTCGAGACTGTCTCTGAAACCATCGTGGTTCAGGAAGCGTCCACCGAACTGGTTGTCGTTCCTGCTGAATTCGAAACTGTGACTGAAAACGTTATGGTACGAGAAGCAAGCAGCGAACTTGTCGCTGTTCCGCCTGTGTTCGAGACCGTGACTGAAACGGTTGTTGTTCAGCCTGCGACAGTCGAATACTCAGCCATTCCGGCACAATTCGAAACCTACGCAGAAACCGTTGTCGTCCAAGCGGCCTCCACAGAGCTTGTTACCGTTCCGGCCGAGTTTGAAACCGTCACAGAAACGGTCGTCGTTCAGCCAGCATCCGTTGAATATACGGTTGTACCTCCACAATATGAGACGGTTGCTGAAACAGTCGTCGTTCAAGAAGCTAGCACTGAATTAGCTGTCGTCCCGGCCGAGTTTGAAACCGTGACGGAAACAGTTGTTGTTCAGCCCGCTACGGTTGAATATGTCGCTGTTCCAGCTGTCTTTGAGACAGAAGAATATCCTGTTGTCGTTCAAGAAGCATCAACAGAACTGGTCGTTTCACCACCCGTCTTTGAAACCGTATCAGAAACCGTTGTTGTGCAGCCTGCTGGCGTTCAGTACCAAACTGTTCCCGCCGAGTTTGAAACCGTCACACAGACAGTTGTCGTCCAAGAAGCCTCAACAGAGCTTGTCGTCGTCCCTGCCGAGTTTGAAACGGTGACAGAAACCGTCGTCGTTCAGCCGGCCTCTGTTGAATATGCGACGGTCCCGGCTCAGTTTGAGACCGAGCAATTCCCTGTTGTTGTTCAAGAAGCATCTTCAGAGCTTGTTGTTGTTCCGCCAGTATTTGAGACCGTTTCTGAGACCGTCGTCATTCAACCTGCTGGTGTCGAATATACGACTGTTCCAGCGGTTTACGAGACAGAAGAATACCCTGTTGTCGTTCAAGAGGCATCCAGCGAGCTGATTGCGGTGCCGCCTGTGTTCGAGACTGTCACAGAGACAGTTGTCGTTCAGCCGGCCACAGTGACGTATGAAGTCCTTCCGCCAGAGTTTGAAACTGTATCTGAGACAATTGTTGTCCAGGAAGCCAGCACCGAATTGGTCACGGTTCCCCCTGTCTTCGAAACCGTCTCTGAAACGGTTGTTGTTCAACCTGCAGGTGTTGAATATTCAGCTATTCCTGCTGAGTATGAGACCTATGCCGAGACAGTTGTTGTCCAACCGGCAACGACAGAACTTGCTGTTATTCCAGCAGAATTTCAGACTGTGACAGAAACAGTCGTCGTACAACCTGCTAGCGTTGAATATGTCTCTGTCCCGGCTGCATTCGAGACGGAAGAGTACCCTGTTGTTGTCCAAGAGGCCTCAACAGAGCTCGTCGTTGTGCCGCCAGTCTTCGAGACTGTGACGGAAACCGTTGTTGTTCAGCCTGCGACAGTTGAATATGTCGCTGTCCCGGCTGTCTACGAGACAGAAGAGTATCCTGTTGTCGTCCAAGAGGCGTCTACAGAGCTCGTTACTGTCCCGGCCGAGTTCGAAACGGTCACTGAAACCGTTGTCGTTCAGCCTGCTACCGTCGAATATGCGACGATCCCGGCTGAATTTGAAACGGTGACACAGACTGTTGTCGTTCAAGAGGCGTCAACAGAGCTCGTCGTTGTGCCGCCGGTCTTTGAAACTGTTGCTGAAACTGTCGTCGTTCAGCCAGCGTCTGTAACGTATGAAGCGGTCCCTGCTGTCTATGAGAGTGAAGAGTACCCTGTCGTTGTACAAGAAGCGTCGACTGAGCTGGTCGTTTCACCGCCAGTGTTTGAAACTGTCTCTGAGACTGTCGTCGTACAGCCCGCGTCTGTCGCCTACACAACAGTCCCGGCCGTATTTGAAACGGAAGAGTACCCTGTTGTCGTCCAAGAGGCGTCTACAGAGCTCGTGGTCACACCACCCTCCTTCCGCGAAGTCACGGAAACAGTGGTTGTTCAAGACGCCTCTACCGAGTTGGCCGTTGTTCCAGCCGAGTTTGAGACCGTCACGGAAACCATGGTCGTTCAAGACGCGACAACAGAGCTTGTCACTGTTCCGGCCGTCTTCGAGACTGTGTCTGAAACCGTCGTCGTTCAGCCTGCGTCTGTGACATATGAAGCCATCCCGGCTCAGTTTGAGACATATCAGGAAACTGTTGTTGTTCAGCCAGCCTCGACACAGCTGGTTGTCGTTCCGGCTCAGTTTGAAACCGTGACGGAAACCGTTGTTGTCCAAGAGGCAACGACAGAGCTTGTCGCTGTTCCGGCTGAATTTGAGACTGTGACGGAGACGATTGTCGTCAAAGAAGCGTCCACAGAATTGGTCGCGACGCCAGCCACCTTCCGCAACGTGACAGAAACGGTCGTCGTCCAGGAAGCGTCAACAGAACTCGTTAACGTTCCGGCTCAATATGAGACGTATCAGGAAACAGTTGTTGTTCAGGAAGCGACGACAGAGTTGATCGCCCAGCCCGCAACCTTCCGTGATGTCACGGAAACGGTTGTTGTCCAGGAAGCGACGACAGAGCTTGTCACTATCCCGGCTGAGTTTGAAACTGTCACGGAAACCGTGATTGTTCAGCCCGAATCCGTCGAATATGTTGCTGTCCCAGCACAGTTCGAAACGGCGCAGGAGACCTATATCCGTCAAGACGCCGCGAACACGCTTCGTGTAATTCCGGCGACTTACGAAACGGTTGAACAAACAATCGTCGTTCAGGAAGCCGCGACACGCATCGAAGCTGTGCCCGCGACATACCGTAATGTGACGGAAACCATCGTCGTGACACCGGCGCGTACGGAAATCGAAGTGATCCCGGCTCAGTATGAGACACGTTCAGAGCGCGTCCTCATCGAACCCGCCCGTCAAGAGTGGAAACCGGGTAGCCAGGCGATCAACTCCGCACAGCTTGGTGCCAATGGTCGCGTGAACACCAATACAGTGGGTCAGTTCACCGTCTTTAACGGCGTCTCTGAGCAAGTGGTTCAGTCCACAGAGACGATTGTGACACAAACAGGTGAAATCCTCTGTCTGGTTCAGGTTCCTGCCAAGTTTAAGACCATCACAAAACAGGTCCTTGTCTCCCCGGCTCGCGCGGTTGAGCGTCAGATCCCGGCTGTGACACGTCAAGTTTCACGCCGTGTTGTTGATACATCAGCTTCAACCCGTGAAGTGACCATCCCGGCTGTGACAGAGACCATCTCTGTTCGCCGCGTTCGGACACCGGCTCGCGTTGTCGATGCCGGCGGAAATACACTGGGCGGCTTTATTAAAGGCTTTGTCGACGCTAATGGCGACGGCCGTGATGATCGCGATGGCCTCAGCCGTTCTGCAGCTGCAGACGCTGACTCTCGTGGCAATGGCCAACGTGCCTTTGGCGGCGCAAGTGGCTTGGGTGCCGCTGGTGCCTCTGGCAACTTCTCTCAGCAAATGGGTTCCGTTCAGGTTCAGCGCCTGGTCAATGAAGCCCGCGTGACAGAGCGCCGTATCCCGGCCGTGACACGTCAGGTTGAGCGTCGCGTCGTGAAAACACCGGCTCGTACGGTTGAGCGCACAATCCCGGCTGTGACTGAAACGGTCACACGTCGTGTGGTCGATCGCCCAGCAACAACTGTAGAGCGCGCGGTTCCTGCCGTAACTCGCACAGAAGAGCGTCGTCGCATCGCAACACCGGCTCGCACGGTTGAACGTACAATCCCTGCAGTCACGAAAGAAGTGACACGCCGTGTTGTTGATCGCCCAGCTACGGTGGTTGAGCGGACTGTCCCTGCGGTTACACGCCAAGAGACACGCCGCGTTGTTTCCACACCGGCCCGCACGGTCGAGCGTGCAGTACCGGCCGTGACCCGCACAGTTGAGCGCCGCATTGTCTCGCAACCGGCCAGCACGGTTGAGCGCACAATCCCAGCGGTCACCCGCACGGAAGAGCGTCGTCGTATCTCTGCTCCGGCTCGCACGGTTGAGCGCACAATCCCCGCGGTTACCCGTCAGGTTGAGCGCCGCGTCGTGGCGACACCGGCTCGCACAGTCGAGCGCACAATCCCGGCTGTGACAAAAGAAGTGTCGCGTCGCGTGGTTCGCACACCGGCCCGTACGGTTGAGCGCGCCGTGCCTGCGGTCACCCGTCAGGTCACACGTCGCGTGGTTGATAATCCAGCCCGCACGGTTGAGCGCACAATCCCAGCGGTCACTCGCATGGAGACCCGTCGCGTTATTGCCCAACCGGCCCGTACGGTTGAGCAAGCAGTTCCGGCGGTCACGCGTCAGGTTGAGCGTCGTGTGGTTCGCACACCAGCGTCTGTCTCAGAGCGGACAATCCCTGCGGTCACCCGCATGGAAACACGTCGCGTCATTGCCCAGCCAGCCCGCACGATTGAGCGCGCTATTCCTGCGGTTACCCGTCAGGTCGAGCGTCGCGTGGTTCGGACGCCTGCAGCCGTCTCAGAGCGGACAATTCCGGCGGTCACGCGTCAGGAAACGATCCGTCAGGTCCGCACGCCGGCCCGCACGGTTGAGCGCACGGTCCCAGCTGTGACGAAGGAAGTGTCCCGCCGCGTGGTTCGGACGCCAGCTCGTACAGTCGAGCGCACGGTCCCAGCAGTCACGCGCATGGAAACACGCCGTGTTGTGACCCGCCCTGCGGCTACGACAGAGCGCACGATCCCTGCGGTGACAAAGCAAGTTCAGCGTCGCGTGGTTCGCACGCCGGCCTCTGTGGCTGAGCGGACAATCCCTGCGGTTACGCGCATGGAAACGCGCCGCGTCATGACCCGCCCTGCGGCAACGACAGAGCGCACGATCCCGGCCGTCACGAAAGAAATCACACGTCGTGTGGTCTCTGCGCCAGCGCGCACAGTCGAGCGGGCAATTCCAGCGATTACGCGCACGGAAGAACGCCGCCGCGTTGTGAACCCGGCTCGTACGGTTGAACGGACCATCCCGGCTGTGACGAAAGAAATCACACGTCGTGTGGTTCGCACTCCGGCTCAGACTGTTGAGAAAGTCACACCGGCTGTCACACGGGTTGAGACACGCCGCGTTGTGAAGACACCGGCCCGCACGGTAGAACGCACAATTCCGGCGGTTACACGCCCGGTCGAGCGTCGTGTGGTTCGTACCCCAGCGTCTGTGACTGAACGCGCTATCCCAGCGGTCACCCGCATGGAAACGCGTCGCGTCCTCGCCCAACCGGCCCGGACTGTTGAGGTCGCAACGCCTGCGGTTACCCGTCAGGTAGAGCGCCGCGTGGTTCGCACCCCGGCCTCTGTGTCAGAGCGGACAATCCCTGCGGTCACACGCATGGAGACACGCCGCGTCATGACCCGCCCTGCGGCGACGACAGAGCGCACGATCCCGGCTGTCACAAAGCAGGTGTCACGTCGTGTGGTCTCCACACCGGCTCGGACGGTCGAACGGGCGATCCCAGCGGTCACGCGTCAAGAAACGATCCGTCAGGTTCGCACGCCAGCCCGCACGGTTGAAGTCGCCACACCGGCTGTCACGAAGCAGATCCAGCGTCGCGTGGTTCGCACACCGGCCGCTGTTTCAGAGCGGACAATCCCCGCGGTAACCCGCATGGAAACACGCCGCGTTGTTGCTCAACCAGCTCGTACGGCTGAGCGCACAGTTCCGGCTGTGACAAAGCAAGTGCAGCGCCGCGTCGTGTCCACACCGGCCCGTACGGTTGAACGGACTATTCCTGCGGTAACCCGCACGGAAGAGCGTCGAGTGATCTCCGCCCCAGCTCGGACCGTTGAGCGGACAATCCCGGCTGTGACGAAAGCGATCACTCGCCGTGTCGTCAGCACACCGGCCCGGACAGTTGAACGGACAATCCCAGCAGTGACCCGAACGGAAGAGCGTCGTCGCATGACAGCGCCTGCCCGTACGGTTGAACGTGCTATCCCGGCTGTGACGAAAGAAATCACACGCCGTGTCGTGCGCACACCGGCGACTGTCACGGAGCGGACTATCCCAGCCGTGATGGAACCTGTGACGCGCCGTGTTGTCAGCCAGCCTGCCCGCGTCGTGGAGCGTGCTATCCCAGCGGTCACCCGTCAGGAAACACGTCGTGTGGTTCGTACACCGGCGACTGTCACTGAACGGACGATCCCTGCGGTCACCCGCGCCGAGACACGCCGTGTTATCTCGACACCGGCTCGGACGGTTGAGACGGCTGTTCCAGCGGTCACACGCACAGTTGAGCGTCGCCGTGTGGCTCGCCCAGCTCAGGTTTCTGAGCGGACGATCCCAGCGGTCACCCGCCCGGTTGAGCGTCGTGTTGTCCGCACCCCTGCAACGGTGACAGAGCGCGCTATCCCAGCGGTCACGAAGCAAGTCAGCCGTCAGGTATTGCGCACACCGGCACAAACCGTTGAACGCGCCATCCCAGCGGTGACCCGCACGGAAGAGCGCCGCGTCGTTCGTACTCCGGCCCGCACGGTCGAGCGCACAATCCCCGCGGTTACCCGCCAGGTTGAGCGTCGTGTTGTGGCAACACCGGCACGTGTAACAGAACGGACGATCCCAGCGGTCACCGACACTGTCACACGCCGTGTTGTTCGTACGCCTGCGACCGTTACGGAACGCGTTATCCCCGCGGTGACACGGACTGAAGAGCGTCGTCGCGTGAAAACACCGGCCTCTACGCAGCAACGTGTGATCCCAGCGGTCACGCGGACTGTCGAGCGCCGCGTTGTGGCCCAACCCGCCCGTACGACAGAGCGCGTGATCCCGGCACAGACCCGGACCATCACACGTCGCGTCCCGGATGGGGTGCCGCAAATGGTACGCCGCGCCATCCCGGCTCGCTATGAGACGGTTCAAGTCCAACGTGTTGTGTCTCCGGCACGCACAGAGACGATCACGATCCCTGCCGAGTTTGGCACGATCGAGCGTCGGACACAGACCTCTCCACAGCGCTCCGAGTGGCGTCAGGTTCTCTGTGAGGCGAATGCCAACACGACCGTTATTTCAGCAATCCAGCGTCGCCTGCGTGAGCTGAACTACTATAGCGGTGCGATTGACGGTCGCCTGGGTCAGCAGACTTATGGTGCGGTCGAGCGCTTCCAGATTGATCGTGGCCTGTCCACGGGCGGTATAACGCTCCGTACGGTTGATGAGTTGGGTGTCGATTGGCGCTCAATGGTCAGCGGCACCACATCAGTCACTGGTGGCGGCTTCACAACCGGCACGACAACGACGGGCGGTGGCTTCACCTCTGGCCAGACTGTCACCACAACAGGCGGTGCAGTTGGCGGCGGAAGCTACACAATCGGCTCTGACGGCATGGTTCGCGGTGCGAATGGGGCCATCCTTGGCCGCTATGATGCCGCCACCGGCAATGTCGTGAACAGCGCAGGCGTCGTTGTCCTCCGCGGTCTCTCAGCCTCCGGTTCCCTCAGCGGTGCAACGGGCGGTGCAGTAACCACAGGCGGTCGCATCCCCTCAGCTGTCATCCCGCGTGCCCGCACCGGTGTTGATAGCTCTGGTTCAGTGATGTCTGACACAGGTCGTTCGATCGCCTCAGGCGCAGCCGGTTCAGCAGGCGCTTCAGCCGGTGGCTTTACAGTGAACGCTGACGGGACTGTGACGAACAGCTCCGGCGCCGTTATCGGACGGGTGAATGCCAATGGCGAAATCATCGGGCCAAATGGTCAAGTGATTGGCCGCGTCACCCGCTAAGCCATACCGACCTCAGCCCGGTATAGTCCGGGCTGTTCAAGAATTGCCCCGCCGGTTTATTCCGGTGGGGTTTTTCTTTGGGATTGGGCGCTAACAACCAAGTCTATGTTCATCCGTCCCTATAAAAGCGAAGATGCTGCGGCGATTTCAGCCCTGCGGTGGCGGGCCGTCCAGATCATTGCGCCGCGTGCCTACACGTCCGAACAAATTCAGGCCTGGCTTCCAGAGCCAGACAGCCTCAAGAAGACGCGCCAGCGTTGTGAAGACGGACGTGATGTCTGGGTTGCCGTTTCTGCGACGGACGACGTTGCGGGCGTAATAGATCTTGAAAATGACGGTCACATCGACACGCTTTACGTTGATCCGGATTATGCAGGAAAAGGGATCGGCTTTTCACTTCTTATGCATGTCGAACAGATCGCGCAGGAGCGTAATTTAGGTCAACTCTATACCGAAGCCAGCGAATTGGCCGCGCCGGTTTTCACCCGCGCGGGCTTTTTAACGACCGAAAGACGAGATTTTCTTCTCCGCGGAATTTCCATTCATAATTATGCCATGCAAAAAGCTCTGCGTCTTTAAGCGTTTAACCTGACAGGGAAATGTCACTCTTGATTGACAGGCGTGGAATCGGCTGTATGTAGGCCCTTCGAAACGCCGCCCGCTTTGTGGCGGCCTATTTTTATGGACAGGACACGCTCATGTTCGCAGTCATCAAAACCGGTGGCAAGCAGTATAAGGTTGCCGAGAACGACATCATCGTTGTCGAAAAACTAGACGTTGAAGAAGGTAAGAAAGTCACTTTCGACGACGTTTTAATGAGTGGCACAGGCGCGAAAGTCGCTATCGGCGATGACGTGAAGACAAAAGTGACGGGTGAAGTCGTTGAGCAGCGTAAGGGCAATAAAGTCCTCGTGTTCAAGAAGAAACGTCGCCAAAATTATCGTCGCAAGCGCGGCCATCGCCAACTCGAAACTGTTGTACGCATTACCGGGATCAAGGGCTAAGCCCTCCCCGTTGAAGTTAGGAGACCGAAATGGCTCATAAAAAAGCAGGTGGTTCGTCTAACAATGGTCGCGATTCCGCTGGCCGTCGTCTTGGCGTTAAAAAATATGGCGGCGAAGCCGTCATTCCTGGCAACATTATCATCCGTCAGCGCGGTACAAAATATTATCCTGGCGCAGGCGTAGGCATGGGTAAAGACCATACGCTTTACGCCCTCGAAGCGGGTCGCGTGGCCTTTGCAACAAAACGCAACAAACGCACCTATGTCTCGATTGAGATGCCAGAGGCCGCCGAGTAGCGACCCCTCGGTTATATCCGGGTCGCCCCAGCAGGGTGAACCGGACCAAGTATTACAGGGAGGCCGGTTCATCCGACCTCCCTTTTTCTTTGTGAGGTCACCAATTCCCTTCCTGTTCCCTCCCGAAAGGAGGCCAAAATGGAAACGACATTTCAGACGGAACGCCTGAACCTGCGCCTACCGGAACGCCGCGATGCCAAAGCGTTTGCGGCGCTTATGGGCCATGAAGACGTCGCACCTCAAACAGGGTCCATATGGGTCGGCTATGATATTCGCTCTGCCGAAGGCCGGATTGATATTGGCCGGGCGCGCTGGGTTTCTGGGCGATCCTTTGAATGGGTGGCGGACTATCAAGGCGCGCTGATCGGATGGTTCGCGCTGTTTCAGACTTCTCAGGGTTGGGAACTTGGCTACGCCGTCCATCCGGACCATTGGGGTCAAGGGTTTGCGACAGAGGCCGTGAACGCCCTTATCCATATACATCAAAGCCACAATGGAACGGCGCCCCTGCGGGCTTTGATCCATACCGATAATCCGCGAAGTCGTTCCGTTGCGGAAAAGCTCGGCTTCTCCACCTATCCCGGCTTGACGTCCAGTTATTGCCTTGCGCGGGATACGCATGTTCCGTGCTGGACGTTCGTTCACACGGGTGCGCAGAGCCTATGCGAAGCGGCTGAATGATGTCCCGCGCGCTCATCCTCATAGACTGGCAGGTCGGACTGGATCACCCAAGCCATTGGGGTGGTGTGCGCGCAAATCCCGATGCGGAAGCCAATGGTCTGGCTCTGTTGGCGGAATGGCGCAAGCGCGGCTGGCCGATTGCTCATGTTTTTCATGACAGCACGAGCGAAGATAGCCCGCTACGCCCTCATACGCCCGGGCATGCCCCAAAAGCAGGCTTTGAACCGCGTGCAGAGGAACCCACTTATCATAAATCGGTCAATAGTGCTTTCATTGGGACATCGCTGGAGGCTGATTTAAAAGCCAGAAACCTGACAGATCTCGTCATTTGCGGCCTGACCACAAATCACTGTGTCTCGACATCGACACGGATGGCGGGGAATCTGGGGTTTGATGTGATCTTGGTCGGCGATGCCTGCGGGGCCCACCCGCAAGGTCGCTTCGATGCCGATACGATTCATGCGGTCAGCCTCGCAAACCTCGACGGCGAGTTTTGCCGCGTGGTCAATACGTCCGATATTTTAGCGACGCTGCGCATAACAGCGACCGTGGCGTGACTGTCCGGTTGAGCCTCCCCAGTGCGGCACAATTCGCCGATTTTCGGCGCGAGGCCGGTTGGGACGTTCCAGACCCTGATCGCTGCCGCCGAGCCATGGACAGCTCTTTGTGTGGCGCGGTCGCCTATGTCGACGATCAGCCAGTCAGCATGGCGCGCCTTGTCGGCGATGGTCACATCAATATCTACCTTCAAGATGTGATCACGCGCAAAGCGTATCGTGGGCAAGGCCATGCCGGACACGTCATCCGAGCACTGCTTACCCATGCCCAACATCAATACGCTCCGGATTTAACCATCGGACTTTTCGCGGCCGACGGCCAAGACGGCGTTTACGCGCCTTTTGGGTTTCGCACGCGCCCCTGCAATGGATACGGACCCGGCATGTTTGCACGCCTGGGCGACCTAGCCATTGCCGACAACAGGCAGTAGGGCTTGAGTATGAAGTTTCTCGACCAAGCGAAGATCTATGTTCGCTCCGGCAATGGCGGAGCGGGCAGCGTATCGTTTCGACGCGAGAAATATATCGAACATGGCGGTCCAAATGGTGGCGATGGCGGGCGCGGGGGCCATGTCTATGTCGAAGCCACGCAAGATCTAAATACGCTGATCGATTATCGGTATCGCCAACATATAAAGGCTGGCACCGGCATTCACGGCATGGGTCGTGACCGCACAGGCGCCGCAGGCGAAGACGTAACCATACGTGTTCCGGTTGGCACGCAGATTATTGATGCAGAGACGGATGAACTCTTGGTCGACCTCACGGATAATGGCCAACGGACCATGCTCGCCCGTGGCGGCAATGGCGGTTGGGGCAATGCGCGCTTTAAAACGGCGACGAACCAAGCCCCGCGCAATTCCAATCCCGGCGAACCCGGCGAAGAGCGCACACTCTGGCTACGACTGAAAGTGATTGCCGATGCCGGTCTGGTCGGCCTGCCCAATGCTGGAAAGTCGACATTTCTCGCCTCTGTATCAGCGGCGAAACCGAAACAAGCGGACTATCCATTTACAACGCTACACCCCCATCTGGGCGTTGTTGATCTTGGTCCCGGCGAACGGTTTGTTCTGGCCGACCTACCGGGCTTGATTGAGGGCGCGGCAGAAGGCGCCGGACTTGGCCATCGTTTTTTGGGCCATGTCGAACGCTGCGCGGCGATATTGCATCTTGTTGATGGCCTGTCTGACGATCCGGCGGAAAGCTACCGCGTCATCCGCGGCGAGCTGGAAGCTTTCGGTGCAGATCTGACGGCGAAGTCGGAAATCGTCGCTTTGACGAAATGCGAAGCGGCTGACCCGGCTCAACTTGCTGACGCGAAAAGCGCGCTTGAAGACGCCTGCGGACAAACGGTCTTCCTGATTTCTTCGGTCGCACGACAAGGCTTAAAACCGCTGCTGTCGGAAATTTATCAACATGTTGAAGCACGCCGGGTTAGCGAACGCATGCCCCAGAAAGATACCGCAGCCGGATGGTCACCCGTGTGAGCGCGTTTAACGATTACAAATCTCTGGTTATAAAAATTGGCTCAGCGATCCTGATCCAGGACGGTGCGCTGCGGGTTGATTGGATTGAAGCGCTCTGTGCCGATATCGCGGAGTTACGCCGACACGGCACAGATGTGCTCATCGTTTCCTCTGGCGCGATTGCGCTTGGCTGTTCCGTCTTGGGCCTAGAGCGGGCGAAACTTACCCTTCCGCAAAAACAGGCCTGTGCAGCAGTTGGCCAGTCCGTTCTCACGCGAGGGTATGATGATGCGCTTCAGCAGCATAGCCTGCGGGGCGCTCAAGCCTTGCTCACGCTAGAAGACACAGAAAATCGTCGGCGATATTTAAATGCCCGCGCGACGTTGCAAACGCTATTGAGCCTCGGAATTGTGCCCATCGTGAACGAAAATGACACCGTAGCGACGGCCGAAATCCGCTACGGCGATAATGACCGTCTTGCCGCACGAACGGCGCAAATGATTGGGGCGGATGCGCTTATCCTGCTCAGCGATATTGACGGTCTGTATACGGCGGACCCCCGCATTAACAACGACGCGGCCCATGTCGCTGTTGTTGAAACGCTTACAGGCGACCACATCGCCATGGCTGGCGTGGCCAATGCGGCCCGCGGAATTGGGTCGGGTGGTATGGCGACAAAGCTGGATGCCGCGCGTATCGCGACTGAAGCGGGGTGCGATATGTTTATCTGCGACGGCCGCCTAGCGGGTGTCGTCGGCCTGCTGCAAACAGGTGAAATCAAACACACAAAATTCTGCCGTCGATCCGATCCGAAAGCAGCGCGCGCGCAATGGATAGCGGGTAGCCTCGCCCCGGGCGGATCGATTACGATCGACACGGGCGCTGCGACAGCGCTTACCCAAGGCCGCAGCCTTCTCGCCGCCGGGATTACCCGGCGTGATGGCACATTTGGCAAGGGCGATGCCATTGAAATCAAAGGTTTAGACGGACACGTTCTGGCTATCGGCCTCTCTGCCTATGACGCGGAGGATCTTGACGGGGTTTGTGGTTTACGCTCTGAGGCCATAGACCACCCAACAGGACCCGTCGTGGTCCACCGCGATAATTTGGTAATGCGATGACCCTGCAGCCAGCAGAATTTAAAACCCTTAAAGACTATATGACGGATGTCGGACAGGCAGCACGTCTGGCGGCCCGGACGCTTGCCACGGCTTCGCCCGACGTAAAGCGCAGCGCGTTACTCGCGATTGCCAGCGCGTTGGAAACGAACCAAGACGTCATCCTGTCAGAAAACGTGAAAGATGTAGAGGCTGGTATTACGCGCGACCTTTCGCCTGCAATGGTAGACCGGCTTCGTTTGGATCCCGATCGCCTTGCGGGAATTGCGCAGAGTGTGCGAGCGATCGCCGACCAAACTGACCCCGTTGGTGCCGTGCTAGAAAGTTGGGACCGCCCAAACGGTTTACGGTTACAGAAAGTTGCGACCCCCATCGGTGTGATCGGAATGATCTATGAATCGCGTCCCAATGTAACCGTTGATGCAGCCGCACTGTGTTTGCGCTCTGGTAATGCGGTGATCCTGCGTGGGGGATCTGAAGCTGTTCACAGCAACCATGCGCTTCACACGGCCATACTCGAAGGCCTTCGCGCCGCTGATCTTCCCGAAACGGCTGTGCAACTGCTCGGGACGCAGGACCGGGATGCCGTGGGTCTCTTGCTTGGCGGACTCAACGCGACTGTTGATTTGATCATTCCGCGCGGCGGCAAAGGTCTTGTCGGGCGAGTCCAATCTGATGCGCGCGTTCCCGTATTGGCTCACTTGGACGGCCTCAACCACACGTACATCCATAAAAGCGCGGACACAGACATGGCCGTTGACGTTGTTGCGAATGCCAAGATGCGGCGAACCGGCATTTGCGGCTCTACAGAGACTGTTTTGATCGACCAAGTCGTCGCAACGGCCATTCTTCCGGCGCTGGCAGACCGCCTACTATCCCTGGGATGCGAGTTGCGCGGAGACGAAAAAAGCCAAGGAATGGATAGCCGCCTTAACCCTGCTACCGATGACGACTTCGCGACTGAGCATCTGTCAGCTATCCTAAACGTCGCGATCGTTGACGGTATAGACGCTGCGCTAGCCCATATTGATCGCTACGGTTCCGGTCATACGGACGCAATAATTGCTGAAGACGCGACGACTGTGGCGCGATTTAACGCCGAAGTTGACAGCGCGATCGTCATGCATAATGCGTCGACTCAGTTCGCCGATGGGGGTGAATTTGGCTTTGGCGCGGAGATCGGAATCGCAACGGGGCGGCTGCACGCGCGCGGGCCTGTTGGTGCAAAACATCTGACGACGTTTAAGTACCTTGTTTCTGGCGACGGAACCACTCGGCCTTAAGATGACGACGCGCGGCCCAGCGATTGGTCTGTTTGGCGGGTCCTTCAATCCTGCGCATGCAGGGCATCGCCATGTCGCAGAAGCTGGCCTCAGGGAGTTGGGTTTGGATCAGGTATGGTGGCTGGTATCCCCCCAAAATCCGCTGAAACCCGCGCAGCCAAGTGCCTATGATCGCGCGAAGACGATTGAGGCTTTGCGCCTGCCTTATGCGATGAAAATCAAACATTTAGAGAGCGATCTTGGCACGCGCTATACGATTGATCTGATTGAAGCGCTTCAAGACAGGCATCCCGCCGTGCGGTTCGTCTTTATAATGGGCGCGGATAATTTGCTTCAATTACCCCGTTGGCGGCGGTGGACCGATATTGTCAGTCAAATACCAATCGCCGTGATTGCCCGTCCTGGATCGACAATTCGGTCACGATTAAGTCCCGCAGCAAGACGTCTAGCACCCTATCGCATTCCAGAAAACCAAGCCCACACGTTGAAGGACCAAGCGGCGCCCGCTTGGACCTATCTAACCTTACCCTTAAACCCACTGTCATCCAGTGCCTTGCGCGCTGCCGAAATTTCGCCAGATATAACTTAATGTGATATAGCCCGATCTAGGCCTATAGAGGAGACTGAGCCCTGACGCAGACCGCCACAATATCCGCCGGATCACCGGATGCGCAAAAACTGCATGATGACCCGGCCAGCCTATCGGCTTTCGTCAGGGCGGTTTTGGATGAAAACTCGGCCCAAGACGTGCTAGAAATCGACATTCAAGGCAAATCGTCCGTCGCTGATTATATGATTGTGGCGTCCGGGCGATCCAATCGCCATGTCGGTGCTTTGGCAGACTATGTTCTGCGCGGTCTGAAAGAGGCCGGTTTCAAGGACATAGGCACAGAGGGCCAAGACGGGCAGGATTGGGTTCTGATCGACATTGGCGACGTGATTTTGCACATTTTCAGGCCGGAAGTCCGCGTTTTCTACAATTTGGAAAAAATCTGGTCCGTCCCCCTTCCCGACGGCTTACGCGGTGTCGCCGAACAAGCGCCATCTGATAGCGAATAGAGTTCAGTGCGCCTGATTTTGCGCGTCGCCGGCGCTATGCGCTCCGGACCCGAACGCGTCTTGGTCGATGATTATCTGGATAGAGCCGACCGCCTCGCCCGCTCTCAGGGTTTTCTGAGCGTTATAGAAGATCCGGTCGATGTGACGAAATGCAAAGACCGAACAGAAGCAACGCGCAAAGTCCTTACAGTTCCTGACGACGCCGTTTTGATCGTCTTAGACGAACGCGGCAAATCCCCCACATCCCGGGACCTCGCCCAAATGATGGCCGGATTTCGTGACGAGGGACGCCAGGCTGTCGTATTCGCTATAGGCCCAGCCGATGGCTTTGATCCGGCGGCTATCCCAAAAAGGGCGCGAAAAATCAGTCTTGGTCGACAAACATGGCCCCATAAGCTGGTTCGGGTCATGCTGGCTGAACAACTCTACCGCGCCCTGTCTATCCTTTCGGGTAGCCCTTACCATCGTGACTAGCTAGTATGGTTGAGAGCCAAACCGTTGACCGACTCGACACGATAAGAGACAGTTCTCTCGTGCGTTTGATCACCCTCACCCTTTGGCTTGCACTTATCTTGCTCACAATGTCTGGCGCGGCGTTCGCGCAGCAAAATGAGTTGGAAAGCCTGACCCGCGCTGAGGCTGAAGCCCGTGCGGAGAAAGCCCGTCTGGAGGCGGCGCGTGAAACCGTATCCGGCGACATTGCAGCGCTGAAACGCGAACTCGCCAAGGCATCAAGTGACGCGCAAGCCTTTGAGCGTGAGGGTGAGCGCCTGAGTGCCGCCGTCGCAGATGCGGACCGCCGTTTGGCCGATCTAGAAAACCGACAAGCGGCGAATAAAACAAAAACAATGGAGCTACTCGCCGCATTGCAGCGCCTTGAACTGAGCCCTAGCGCGGCATCCATTGCAGATCCTGATGATGCCGTGCGGACTGCGCAGGCGGCGCAAATGATTGATCACCTTAGTAAAGCCTTGCAGGACCGCGCGGCCGCTCTGGCGCGATTAACTGAAGAGCTGATCGCGACACGCGATGAAGCCAAAGCCCGCCGGACAGAACTGGACGCCAATAATCAGGAGCTCCTGCGTCAGCGCAACCGGATAGAAGCGCTTTTGCAGGAAAAAGAAAATGCACGCCAAGCGATTACTGAAGAGGCCAGAGCCGCCTCTGCCGAAGTCGAAAGACTCGCCGCCGAGTCAGCAACCTTGCGAGACCTATTGGAACGATTGGCCGAACCTGTGCCAGAGACCGGCCCGAGCTTGAAACCGGTACGTCCCAATGTCGATACCCCCGTAATTCGGCCTGACGGAACTGTGCGCTTCGCAGATGCCAAAGGCGCGCTTGTTCGCCCCGTAACCGGCACGCTCACTCGACGATTTGGACGGGGGGATCAGGGTGAAACCTACAGCGTCGCCGGCGAAGCCCAGGTCCTTGCCCCCTATTCCGGACGGGTGGAATTTGCAGGTCCGTTCAAAGGCTATGGCCGCGTTGTGATCCTGAATATGGATGACGGCTATTTCTTATTGCTCACGGGCTTGGATCAGATTTTCGTTAACACCCGCGAAAATGTGCTTAAAAGTGAGCCAATAGGCTTAATGCCCAGTGGGGCAAGCGCGGAACTCTATCTTGAATTGCGCCAAAATGGACGCACAATTAACCCTGCCCCTTGGTTTGGTTGAACAGAAAATGGGCTTGCGCCATTAAGCATGCTTCATCTGGCCTGAAAATCGCACTAATTTGACTGGCCAGCGCGTAAGAGCCGCTTTAGGACAGAGTCTCGGTAAGGAGTTTGCGATGAAATATGCACTACCCGTGCTTGGGACGGTCGCCGCGGTCGGTCTGTTTGCTTTTACAACGGCAAATCAAGCCGCGCTTGCGGTGGAAAAGCCGTCTTATACTGATACGTTCGAGCAACTTGATCTTTTTGCAGACGTCCTCGCGCGTGTTCGCAGCGACTATGTTGTTGAAACAGAGGATGGTGAACTGATCGAAGATGCCATCAATGGCATGTTGCAATCACTTGATCCGCACAGCTCTTACGTCAGCCCTGAAAACTTCCGTAGCCTACAGATCAGCACAACAGGCGAATATGTCGGGGTCGGCATGGAAGTCACTCAGCAAGATGGTTATGTGAAAGTTGTCACCCCGATTGACGGCTCTCCGGCTGCGGATGCAGGCATTAAAGCGGGCGACTATATCACAGAAATCAATGGCGAGACCGTCCTAGGCCTAACACTTACGGAAGCTGTCAATATGATCCGTGGCAAGTCTGGAGAAAGCGTGACGATCACCGTCGCCCGAGAAGATGAAGACTTGCAGGACTACACGCTTATCCGTCGCGCTGTCAGCCGCGAGGTCGTTAGCCACGAGATCGTTGACGGCGTCCCCTACATTCGGATTTCGCAATTCAATGAAAAGTCAGGTCCGGGTCTTGAAGACGCTATTGCCGAAATCCGTCGCGAAATGGGCCGGAATATACCCGGCGTCATCATCGATGTCAGAAGCAATCCGGGCGGATTGCTCGACCAGTCCGTCAAAATTTCCTCAGCGCTTCTCGACGGCGGAGAAGTGGTTTCAACTCGTGGTCGCGATACGACCGACATAGAGCGCTATAACGCTAATCCCGGCGAGCTATTGCGCGGTGTGCCCGTCGTCGTCCTCATCAACGAAGCCTCCGCCTCTGCTGCAGAAATCGTCGCGGGTGCTGTGCAGGATCGTGGGCGCGGCATTGTCCTCGGTATGACCAGCTTCGGTAAAGGCTCTGTCCAGACGCTTATCCCATTGCGCGGCGGACGGGACGGCGCATTACGCCTAACGACAGAACGGTATTACACGCCGTCCGGTCGTTCTATTCAGGGAACAGGCATTGATCCTGATGTCTATGTCTCTGCCTCGCCGGATGATGGCAGCGAGACGCGGCGAGTACGCGAAAGCGACTTGCCCAATTCTATTGCCAATGACAACGCGACCGAAGAAGAAGCAGAAGAGGCCGTTATTCTGTATCCGCCTGAAGGTTTCGATGTGGCTGAAGACTTCCAACGTCAGCAGGCGATTGAACTCATTAAATCCGGCAATTATGCGCGCCGTCTGGCTGAACTGCAAAACTAAATGAAGGTTTCCCCGCTTTTTGTTGGGCTTGGTGCCGCCGCTTTAATTGTTGCGGCTGGGTCATATTCCTTTGCGCGCGAAAAAGCCGATCCGCCAAGTTATAGCGACTTGGAACTCATGGCGCAGATCATGACATTGATCGATAAGGAATATGTTGAACCTGTCGAGGCCAACCGTCTCATCGAAGGGGCCCTGGATGGCGCGTTAAAGCGCTTGGACCCGCATAGTGGCTATATCCCCCCCGTCACCTTCACCGAACAGCGAAAGGCCGCTCGGAATGAATATGGCGGGCTCGGCATTGAGGTCGTTATGGAAGGCGGCTTGGTCAAAGTGAACTACGCGCTTGAAGAAGGACCAGCCTATGCCGCTGGTATTCGCGCCGGCGATTTCATCACTGCGGTCGAAGGTGAAAGTGTTCTGGGCAAAGATTTGGACAGCGCCGTCGAAGGTATGCGCGGCCTTGCGGGCGACCCAGTCAAAGTCACAGTCTTAACCGGTGAACAGAGCCGGGAGGTAACCGTTATCCGACAAAAAGTGCGGGGCCGAGCCGTACGTCACCGCGTCGAACAAGGCCTTGGTTATGTCTACATCGAGACCTTTAATAACGCCAAGCTGACACAGGATTTGGAAAAAGCCATAAACGCTCTCGAAGACGAAATCGGTACGCCTTTACCTGGCTTGATCATCGACCTGCGCGGAAATCGAGGCGGATTACTGGACCAAAGTGTTTCTGTGTCCGGCCTCTTTTTGGACGGCGGTGAAGTCTTGTCCGTCCGCGGACGCGACGCAACAGACACAGAACGCTATCACGCCGAGCCAGGCGACAGATTACCCGGTGTGCCAATCGTCGTTCTCGTCTCTCCTGGATCTGCCAGTGCCGCAGAAATTGTCGCAGGCGCCTTGCAAGATCGAGGGCGTGGTGTTGTCGTTGGCCGCCGGACTTTCGGCAAAGGATCCGTCCAGAGCGTCATCCCTCTCCCGGGTCAAAAAGGCGCTTTAAGGCTTACAACGCAACGCTATTTCACGCCGTCTGGCAATAGTATTCAAGGCCGAGGCATTATGCCTGACTTTCTTGTTGCCGCCGTTGAAGACAATGGCGAACTGAGACGTCGCTTTCGTGAGGACAGCTTGCCAAATGCCCTAACCAATAGTTTGGAAGGTGATTATGAGGAACGATATGAAGACGTTCTTTATCGTCCCGAAGAACTTCCCGAGGGAACAGACTTTCAGCTTCGTAAAGCCGTCGATATTTTGAAAACCTCTCAATATGAACGCTTGCGCGATGCCCAGTCTGATTTGGACTGACTTTATCGACATTTAGGTGCGCAAACGCTAGCCACAAACAAGCTGTCCGCCTAAGCCCTTTTTATGAGTCGCATGCCGCCCTCAACACGTCGTCGATCCGCCTTGGCCTTACCGGCCCGCTGGCCGCATATCTTTGCGGCACTTGGTGTTTTGGCTGCCCTGATTATCGGACTACCATCACTGGCATTGACGTTCGGGGACGCCAGAGACGCGAAACCCGATGGCAGCGTTGTGGTTGCTGCCTTACCCGAGTCCGAACAGCCCTCACCTCTAGATCAAGCGAATAACCTGCCTGACCTTCTGTCCGCAGAAGCCCTGATTGGTGATAACCCTACGGACAACATTGCCGAAGAGCTGGCAGCCAATCAAACCACGGAGGTCGACGCACTTGGCAACCCCATCGCAAACCCTAACAATGGGTCTACGCCTGAAACTCTCACACTCCCCGTTCGAAATGCGAACGCGCTCGCACCCATTGACCCCACGCTACGCCGAAGCGGACGATTTGGAGACCTTCCCGGACCGAATCCGGCAGGGCTAACGCCCTTGGCCGCCTATAAGCGTCCGACCAACCAACCTGCGGCAAGAGGGACCGTGTCCATCATCGTTGGCGGGTTGGGTATCAACGCGCGCTTAACCCAGCGCGCCATCGATGAATTACCGCCTAATGTTTCACTTTCATTCGCTGCGCATGCGCCAGACCTACAGACTTGGATTGATGCAGCGCGGCAGGCCGGCCACGAAGTCTTCCTTGAAGTCCCTATGGAGTCAGCCGGATTTGACCCATCAGAACCCGGAGCTGTACGCGCCATACGATCTGAAGCCAGCGTCGGTGCAAATCGTGACAACCTTCACCGCCTTCTCGCCCAAGCAAAAGGCTATGCCGGGGTCATCAATTATAATGGCGATCGTGTCATGCCGCGCAGCGATATCGTCGCACCGTTACTGTCAGAGCTTCAAGCCTCTGGACTTGGATTTGTAGCAGATGGGTCTTTTGCGGCGCCTAGCCTGCCAGCGCTTGCACGGTCTGTAGATTTACCGTTTCAAACCGCCTTCGGCCTGATCGATCCTAGTCCCGAACGCTTGATCATAGACAGCCGTCTGAATGAACTTGCCGCCCGCGCGAATAGCCAAGCCGGCACTATAGGGGTTGGTTTTGCTTACCCGCAGACAATCGACGCGCTGAAAGGCTGGACAGCCACATTGAAGAGTGACGGGCTGACCCTCATCCCGGCCTCCGCGGCTTTAGAGTAAAATGAAACGCAACCCCAAAGACTACCGCCCTTGCGTAGGCGTCTGTCTATTTCGACCCGATGGTCGCGTCTGGCTCGGCCGACGCTTTGGCGAAACTGGCCCGCACAGCTGGCAATTTCCTCAAGGGGGATTGGATAAAGGTGAAAGCCCGGAATTTGGGGCCTTGCGCGAGCTGAGGGAAGAAACGGGCATCGCGATAGAGCACATCAAACCGCTCGGCCGAATTGATGACTGGCTCTATTATGATTTCCCAAAAGCTCTCAAATTGCCAAAATCACGCCGACATAAAGGTCAACGCCAACTCTGGTTCGCTTATCAGTTTTCGGGCCCCGACAGCGCGGTAAATTTGAAAAGCCACGGCACACAAGAGTTTTCGGAATGGAAGTGGGCGAAATTGGCGAAAACACCTGAGCATGTCGTTCCCTTTAAGCGCGCAGTCTATGAACAGATAGTCGTCAGATTTGGCGCTTACGCGCGGCCGACGACGTAACTAAGCGTGTCAAATGGCCAATAGCTTCAGACAAAAAAATGCGATGCTATTCGTCCTGATTACTGTCGCAATCAATTCGATTGGTTTCGGGATTATGGTGCCCGTTCTGCCAGAGCTTATTCGGGAATTAACGGGTCTTACGAACAATCAAACCGCCTTGCACCTGGCTGGCATGACATTTGTCTTCGCTGTCTTGCAATTTGTCTGCATGCCGATCGCCGGCGCTTTATCAGATCGGTTTGGACGACGCCCCGTTATGTTAGGCTCCGTCGGCGCTCTGGCGCTGGACTATCTTCTCATGGCCCTCGCCCCGACAGTGGCTCTGCTATATTTAGGTCGCGCGATTAGTGGGGCGTTCGGCGCAACCTTCTCGACCGCCAACGCCTATATTTCTGACATTAGTCCCCCTGAACGCCGCGCGCAGGACTTTGGCCTCGTTGGGGCTATGTTCGGCGTTGGCTTTATGCTGGGTCCTGTGATCGGAGGCTGGTTGGGCGAATTCGGCCCGCGCGTCCCGTTTTTTGCGGCCTCAGCCGTTTGTGCGCTCAACTTCGTCTACGGCGCGATCTTTTTGCCAGAAACACTGAAGCCAGAAAACCGACGCGAATTCCGATGGGCGCGCGCCAATGCCATCGGCGCCGTCAAAAGCCTGGGCCGCATGAAAGGGGTCAAAGGCATTATCTTTGTCATGTTCGTTCTGGGTATTGCGCACACCGCTTACCCGACGACGTACACCCTCACTGTCGAAGAACAGTTGGGCTGGAGTACAGGTGATGTTGGTACCTCGCTGGGCGCCTTCGCGCTCGCCTCCATCGTTGTCCAAGGCGGTTTAATCCGACTGATAATCCCTGCACTTGGTCTTTACCGCGCGGCTCTTGTCGGAACCTTAAGCGCCGTCATCGCCTATACAGTCTTGGGCAATGCAACGGCCGGATGGATCGTCTACGCTGCCGGACCCTTCGCTGCGCTGGCCGGGATTTACGGCCCAGCGCTGACCAATATGGCGAGCTCAAACCTGCAAGGAGATGAACAAGGCGAGCTGCAAGGCGCGCTCGGAGCCGCGCAAGGCCTCGCCTTAATGATCGGCCCGCTCATGATGGGCGGGGCCTTTTACGTGTTCGGCAATATTGAGACGTCCCCGATCTATAAGCCAGGGGCACCATTCCTAGTCTCGGCGACCCTCGCCGCCATAAGCCTCATCTTTATCTTTTTCGCCTTTCGCTCCCGAAAAGAGACGTTTAAAACTGAAGACCTGAAAGAATCTGATCCTGTGAACCTATAAACTCAAATAAAAAAGCGACCCTGACAGAGCCGCTTTTTTCAAAGACTTCATCATTACGGGCTAGCCGTCAAACCATATTGAACAGGGCTTCCAACCCATCCAAATGCTGGCGCTTGGCCATGGCTCGTTCATTCGTGAGCGTTTCCAGATCTGCTTTCGCTTGTTCGATTTCAGCAACCAAATCATCTTTGCTAATCTCGGTTGTGGGGGCGCAGCGTTCGGCCAGGATCGTCAGGCCTGCTGGCGTCACATCGGCAAACCCGCCTTGGACGAAGAAACGTTGTTCTTCTGAACCATCGCGCACGATGATCGCCCCCGTCCGAATGCTCGCCATAAAGGGAGCATGGTTCGGCAGGATCGCAAAGTCGCCTTCCGTTCCCGGCACATCGACCTGATCGACAGCGCCGGAAAACAGTTCACGCTCTGGCGAAACAAGAGAGAAGTTAAGTTTGTCAGCCATGAATGGCTACCCCGTCTCTTAAGCTGCTTCAGCCGCCATCTTGGCAGCCTTTTCGATCACATCGTCAATGCCGCCGACCATGTAGAAGGCTTGCTCTGGCAGGTGATCATAGTCGCCATTCACAACGCCTTTGAAAGAGCGGATCGTGTCTTCGAGTGGGACCTGAATACCCGGCGAGCCCGTGAAGACTTCGGCCACGTCAAACGGCTGGCTGAGGAATTTTTCGATCTTACGCGCGCGGGCCACAGTCAGCTTATCCTCTTCGGACAGCTCGTCCATGCCGAGGATGGCGATGATGTCTTGCAGAGACTTATATTTTTGCAGCGTTTCCTGAACCTGACGCGCAACTTGATAGTGTTCTTCACCCACTGTGCGCGGCTCCAGAATACGAGACGTTGAATCGAGCGGGTCCACAGCCGGGTAGATACCCTTCTCTGAGATCGCCCGGTTCAGAACGGTTGTCGCATCCAAGTGCGCGAACGATGTGGCTGGCGCCGGGTCGGTCAAGTCATCGGCCGGCACGTAAATGGCCTGAACGGATGTGATAGACCCCTTTGTGGTGGACGTAATGCGTTCCTGCATCGCACCCATTTCGGTCGCGAGTGTCGGCTGATAGCCCACCGCCGATGGAATACGACCCAACAGGGCGGACACTTCGGAACCCGCCTGGGTAAAGCGGAAAATGTTGTCGACGAAGAAGAGAACGTCTTTGCCTTCCTCATCGCGGAAATATTCGGCTTGAGACAGACCTGTCAGAGCGACACGCGCACGCGCTCCGGGTGGTTCGTTCATCTGACCATAAACCAGCGTCGCACGGCTTTCGCCTTCTAGGTCGATCACGTTGGATTCGATCATTTCGTGGTAGAGGTCGTTCCCTTCACGCGTCCGTTCACCCACACCGGCGAAAACGGAGTAACCACCAAACAGTTTCGCGATATTGTTGATCAATTCCATGATCAAAACGGTCTTGCCCACGCCAGCACCGCCGAACAGGCCGATCTTACCGCCTTTGGCGTAAGGGCAGAGCAAATCAATGACTTTGATACCCGTCGCGAGAACTTCGGTTTCTGTCGCTTGGTCCACAAATGGTGGGGCTGATTTGTGGATCGGGGCTTTGGTCTTCGCCGTAATCGGGCCGCGCTCGTCAATCGGCTCACCGATGACGTTCATGATGCGACCGAGCGTCTCTGGACCCACCGGAATAGTGATAGGCGCGCCGGTATTGATCACATCTTGGCCGCGGACCAGACCTTCTGTCGCGTCCATGGCAATGGTGCGGACCGTGTTCTGGCCCAAATGTTGTGCCACTTCGAGGACAAGGCGTGTGCCGTTATTGTCTGTTTCCAGCGCGTTTTGAATTTCCGGCAGATCGCCAACAAATTCCACGTCTACAACCGCGCCGATAACCTGGCTGATTTTGCCTGTCGCGGCTGTGTTCGCGTTTACCGCTTTTTTCGTCACGCGCTTTTTCGCGGGCGCCTTTTTCGCGGCGGGCTTTTTCTTGGCGGCGGGCTTTTTCGCTGCCGTCTTCTTAGGTGCGGTGGCCATCAGTGTTTCCTGTCAGCTATGCGTTACAGCGCTTCCGCGCCGGAAATAATTTCGATGAGTTCGGACGTGATTTTTGCTTGTCGCGTCCGGTTAAAGGTGAGTGTGAGCTTGTCGATCATTTCGCCCGCATTACGCGTGGCGTTATCCATGGCCGTCATCTTGGAGCCCATCTCGCCCGCCTGGTTTTCAAGCAGGGCAGAGAAAATCTGCGTATTGATCGACCGCGGCAGTAGCACTTCCAAAATGCCCGCCTCGTCTGGCTCATAAGTATAGATCGCCCCGCCCAAATCAGGACCGGAGCTTTCGCCCGCTGCATCTGTTTCAATTGAAGCATTTGCCGGGATGATCGTCTGCGCGACGGGGTCTTGTTCCATCACGTTTTTGAACTGAGCATAGATCAGCTTGGCGACATCAAAATCACCTGCCTCAAACATGGCCGTGACCTCTTCGCCAATATTGCGGGCAATGCCAGCGTGAAGCGCGCGCTCTTCTTTTAGTGAGATATATTTGACGACCTGATCGCCGTAGAGACGGTTGAGCTGGTCATAACCTTTTTTACCAATCAAATAGAGTTTGACGGTCTTGCCCGCTTTTTCGAGCGCGACAATTTCCTCGCGCGCTTTCCGGACGATATTTGTGTTGAAACCGCCACAAAGCCCGCGATCTGCCGTCGCAACGACAAGCAGGACAGTCTGGTCATTTCCATTACCGACGAGCAGTTTTGGCGCGTCACCACCGCCGTCGCCAAGCGACCCGGCGAGGTTAGCGATCACGCCGCGAATACGCTCTGCATAAGGCCGCGAGCTTTCAGCCGCCTCTTGCGCCTTACGCAACTTGGCCGCCGCCACCATTTGCATGGCGCGCGTGATCTTCTGCGTGTTTTTCACGCTTGAGATCCGGTTTTTGAGGTCCTTAAGGTTGGCCATCTTGCCGCCCTAGGCCGCTTTCGAAGCCAAATAGTTGGACGTGAAGCTATCGAGAACAGATTTCATTGTGCCTTCAATATCTTCTGTCAGCTTTTTCTCTGTCGCAATGCTGGAGAGGAGCGCCGTTTGCTCGCCACGCAGATGCGCCAAGAGCTTGGCTTCATAGTCCTGAACATCAACCACGGTAACGTCTTTTAGGTAACCACGCGTACCCGCATAAAGAACAACGACCTGCTCTTCCACTTTCAGGGGAGAGAATTGTGGCTGTTTTAGAAGTTCTGTCAGGCGGTCACCGCGGGCCAGCAGCGCTTGGGTAGACGCGTCTAGATCGGAACCAAACTGCGCAAAGGCCGCCATTTCGCGGTACTGCGCCAGCTCGCCTTTGATCGGGCCTGCGACCTGTTTCATCGCTTTAATCTGAGCCGAAGAGCCCACGCGAGACACGGAGAGGCCGACATTCAAGGCCGGACGAATACCTTGGAAGAATAGGTCCGTTTCCAAAAAGATCTGACCGTCTGTAATCGAAATCACATTGGTCGGGATAAAAGCGGATACGTCATTGCCTTGGGTTTCAATGATCGGCAGCGCGGTCAGTGAACCATTGCCGTAATAATCGCCCATTTTCGCCGCACGTTCCAGCAGACGGGAGTGAAGGTAGAAAACGTCGCCCGGATAGGCTTCACGG
>CAZSUW010000006.1:0-5429 GCA_964610115.1 uncultured Algimonas sp. | reverse complement strand
CCTGGAGGACGACGCAGCAATAATGACATCTGGCGATAGGCGACGGCCTGCTTGGACAGATCATCATAAACAATCAGGCTGTGCATGCCATTGTCGCGGAAATATTCGCCCATGGCGCAACCGGAGAATGGCGCGAGGTAAAGCAGTGGAGCAGGCTCTGACGCTGTTGCAGCGACAACGATGGAATATTCCATCGCGCCATTTTCTTCGAGAACCTTGACGAGCTGCGCCACTGTTGAGCGCTTCTGACCCACCACAACGTAGATACAGTAGAGCTTATCGTTTTCCCGGTCTTCGTCAAAAGCAGGCTTCTGGTTCAAGATCGCATCGACGGCCACGGCGGTCTTGCCCGTTTGGCGGTCACCAATGATCAGCTCGCGCTGGCCGCGACCAATCGGGATCAGGGCGTCAATGGCCTTAATTCCAGTCTGCACGGGCTCGTGCACGGATTTACGGGGGATGATGCCAGGGGCTTTCACATCAACACGTCGGCGTTCATCGGCCACAATCGGACCTTTACCATCGATTGGGTTGCCCAGCGGATCAACAACGCGTCCCAGCAACCCTTTACCGACGGGCACATCCACAATTTCGCCCAGACGGCGGACTTGATCACCTTCTTTGATGGACCGGTCATCGCCGAAGATCACGACACCGACATTGTCGGTCTCTAAATTTAGCGCCATACCTTTAATGCCGCCCGGGAATTCGACCATCTCACCCGCGCGGACATTGTCGAGCCCGTAAACGCGAGCGATCCCGTCACCGACGGAGAGAACTTGGCCAACATCAGAGACCTTGGCTTCTTTGCCGAAGTCTTTGATCTGTTTTTTTAGAATAGTGCTGATTTCAGCGGCACGAATATCCATCGAAGGAGTCCTTCTTGAAGGTCTTTAAGCGGATTTAAGGGCGAGGCGCATGTCCTCGAGTTTTGTTTTAAGCGAAGCGTCAAACAGGCGAGAGCCAAGCTTGACGACAAAACCGCCTAAAAGGTCCGGATCGACATCGGCTTCGATTTCGACAGGACGCCCTGTGGCGGCTTTGAGTTTTGATTTGAGTTGGGTCAGCTGCGCTTGTGTCAGTTTTGTCGCGCTCGTCACTTTCGCAACCTGGCTTCCGCGACGCAGAGCGAGCTTGTCCTCAAAGGCCTTTATAATAGCAGGTATCTCGGCTGCGCGGCGATTCGCAGTAACTGTCCCGATGAATTGTTGGGTCAGAAGAGACGCTTTTGCTTTCTTGGCAATCGCCGTCATAGCGGCAACTTTGTCCTCAGTCGCGAACACTGGGCTTTCCGCCATGCGACGTAATTCATCGCTATTTGAGAAAGCCTTTGCGAACGATTTCAGATCTTTTTCTACACGAGTCAGGGACTTAGCCTGATCCGCTAGCTCAAGAAGCGCCTCGGCGTAGCGGCCCGGGGCCTCGCCCGTAATGACGTCGTTAGAACTCACGTAAAAATGTCCGTATCGGTTAGGCGGGACATATGCCCCGGGAGGTCTTTTTCAAGCAAGGTAACACCCTACTTTATCTTCGCGCGCGCCCTAGCAAAGCCGTTTGCATTTGCCAACAGGGGAGTTGCATCCCATGACGTCAAGCCGCAGTCAGGATTGTGTAAGCCCTTATAAAGTGGAATATCGGCACTTATGATCGGCGATCTTTATGCCATATACGAAGCCCGGCGTGATCCGGCCCTGGCGGCGCGGCTTGCTGCCCGACTTGCGCGCAACCAAGCGCTTGATCGAGCCTTTGCGCCGCTTTTTATTGTGCATATGCTTGCTTGGGTTGCGATCAGCCTTTGCGCTCTATTGCTCGCGGCCGGATTAATGGGCGCGCTGTTTGGTCATTGGGCCTGGATGATACCGGCACTCATTCCTGGGGGACTGGGGTTTTTGATTTGGAAAGTGCGGGATGGACTCGTCCGCGGGGAAAAGCGCATACGAAGTATCGCCGAACAAATATCCGAGCAGGGTATGGATAGAGTATCTCCACTAAGCGCTGCGGCGCACACGCCCGAAACGCCCGAAACGCCTGACGCGATCGAAAAGGGATGACACCCTGCCCTATCGCTTTTCTCAGCATTCCCCTATATCGATATCATTATGAATTACATCGACGCCAATGATGCCGCCGCATTTCGCGATGGCGCGATTAAGCTGCACAATGCGGACGACTTTGCCGGCATGCGTAAGGCTGGCCGCCTTGCCGCCGAGTGTCTGGATCAGCTAGCCCCGCTCGTTCAGCCTGGCGTGACAACCGAAGCCCTCGATAGCGCGGCGCGCACCTTCATACTTGATAATGGGGCCTTACCGGCCACCATGGGCTATCGCGGTTATAAGCACTCCCTCTGCACGTCGATCAATCACGTCGTTTGTCACGGCATTCCGGGACCGAAGCCTCTAAAGGACGGCGACATTCTGAATATAGATGTGACTGTCATCGTTGACGGCTGGCATGGCGATACATCCCGCATGTATGTCGCAGGCACGCCCAGCCGCCGGGCACAACGCCTTATGGACATTACATATGACTCGCTGATGCAAGGCATCGCCGCCATCAAACCCGGAAATACGACAGGCGACATTGGCTACGCCATTCAGAGCTTTGTCGAGAATGAACGGATGAGCGTCGTAGAAGATTTCTGCGGCCACGGCCTAGGTCGCCTTTTCCACGATGCGCCGAATATCCTGCACTATGGTCGACCCGGTGGCGGGGAAGAGCTGCGCGAAGGCATGTTCTTTACGGTTGAACCCATGGTCAACTTAGGGCGTCCCGGCGTGAAAATTCTGTCCGACGGTTGGACGGCGGTGACGCGCGACCGGAAACTGACCGCACAATTCGAACATAGCATTGGTGTCACCGCGACCGGTTGTGAGATTTTCACCACCTCGCCCAGCGGGCTGCACAAGCCACATGTGCAATAACGCATTTGTCTAGCTCTTCAAACAAACCACCCCGCCTGTCCGAAGCGCCCATTGATTTCGAAGCGATGATCGAACGGCAGATTGCAGAGGCGGAAGCCCGCCAAAGCCCGAAAAAGCCTCCTGCGACCCCGCTTGCAGACGCACCAACATACGACGCAACGCCAAAGGCGGCCCCTAAACCTCCGACGTCAGATAACAATATTCCGCCAACAGAGCCGAAGGCCGCTTTCTCGATCGCGCCTAAAGACCAGCCCGACTACCTAGCCCATCGGGATCGGTTGCGGGCGAAGCTTGATCGTCGGGGCGCAGAGGCATTTGAAGACTATGAGCTGTTGGAACTGCTGCTCTTTCAAGTCATTCCACGCGTCGATACCCGCCCTCACGCCAAACGCCTCATCAAATCATTTGGGTCGCTGGCCGAAGTCGTCGCCGCGCCAGTGGATAAGCTCACCACCGTCAAAGGCATCGGCCCGGCGGCGGCCCGTCACTTAAAGCTCCTCCACCAAGTCAGTGTGCGCGTAGGGCAAAGCAGCGTGCTCAACCGACCCGTATTATCGAGCTGGAACGCCCTGCTCGATTATTGTCGTGCGGCCATGCAATTTGAAGGGCGGGAGCAATTTCGTGTCCTTTTCCTAAATCAGAAGAACCGCCTGCTCGCTGATGAAGTTATGAGTCAAGGCACGGTCGACCGCACTGCCGTATATCCGCGCGAAATTGTCCGCCGGGCTCTTGTTCACGAAGCCACGGCCATCATCCTTGCCCACAACCATCCGAGTGGCGATCCGACGCCGAGCCCGCAAGACGAACAGCTAACCGCTGAAATTATCAAAACGTGCCAATCCATCAATGTGACCGTCCACGACCACCTCGTCATCGGTCGTGAGGATGTCGCCAGCTTCAAAATGTTAGGCCTGATGTAACATTTTTGCGTCTTGCCAGCACGGCCTAGGTTTGTAACGCATCCGGACAGAACAAAGAAGAAATCTGGGGAAATTCTATGGCAGATTCGCCGAGTAAACCTGCGCAGGACACGACTCCATATCGTTATCGCGGATTCGTCTTGCTTTTACTTACGCTGATCTATGCGTTCAACTTTATTGATCGCCAGATCATAGGCATCCTGTCACCCTTTATCCAAGCCGACCTTGAACTGACCAATTCTCAAATGGGGCTGTTGAAAGGCTTCTTATTCGCCCTGTTCTATACTGTCGTCGGGATCCCAATCGCCTGGCTGGCGGATCGTTATAATCGCGTCAATATTGTGACGATTTCCCTCGCCGTTTGGTCGGGCTTTACCGCACTAACTGGGATGGCCAATAGCTTTCTATCGATTGGCCTCGCCAGAATGGGTGTGGGTGTTGGGGAAGCCGGCGGCTCTCCGCCCTCACACTCAATCATCTCGGATATGTATTCAAAGGATGAGCGCACAAAAGCGCTGTCAATCTACTCCCTCGGTATACCGCTTGGTCTGGGGTTTGCCTATGCGGTTGCAGGCTACGCCCTCGGCGGCGGTGGGGGTTTTAATTGGCGACAGCTGCTGATCGTCTTGGGCGTAACAGGCGTCGCGCTCGCGATTTTCACACGGTTCGTTGTAAGAGAACCGGTTCGCGGCGCGCAGGACACACAAGACTATAAACAAGAAGGCGTCCCGCCATTTTCCAAATTATTATTGTCGATTTTAACGGGTAAATTTTTCTGGTTCGGACTTATCTTACTCGGCGCCCTCGTGGCGATATATGTTTTCACCTCCGTATTGATTGGTATTTTAGTGACCATTCCTATCGTTGGAGCCGGAATCCGAGCCGTACTAAAAGCGGATACACCTTTTTCTGCTACTCTTAGGGTCCTACTATCCATCCCATCATGGTGGTATATGTGCCTCGGCATCTCTTTGGCCTCATTTGTGGGCTATGCGGTTTCAGCGTGGCAAATTGATTACCTGCTGCCGTTTGACACCGCGCAAGGTGATGCAGCCTTTGGCTTTAGTAATATGATGTACATTCTCGCGCTCATAAATATGTTTTTTTATGGCGGCGGGACATTCTTCGGTGGGGCGCTCGCACAGAAACTGGCCGGAAAAAGCGTATCTTACTACGCGCTTGTCCCGGCATTATCGGTCCTTATTTGTCTACCGTTGATCATCGGCGCATTCTGGGTGCCAACGACAATGCTGCACATGGCCTTCGCCGCTGTCTTACTCTTCTTTTTAGGCATGTATTTAGGCCCCAGCTTTGCCATCGCGCAGACACTGGCGCCGATTAACATGCGCGCTATGTCGACAGCCCTGTTTTTCTTGATCTTAAACCTGATTGCCCTGGGCGGCGGCCCCACAGCCGTTGGGTTTATCGCTGATGCTTTCAAAGAAACGCATGGCCAAATACATGCAATCCGCTTAGCCATTACAATCTGCGCCGGGGCTTTGGCTTTGTCAGCGCTTAGCTTTTTCATTGCGACGAAAACCCTCCCCAAAGACTGGGCGGAGGCGGAAGCGCGCAACGCGGCGGGGTA
>CAZSUW010000005.1:29451-53560 GCA_964610115.1 uncultured Algimonas sp. | reverse complement strand
GCCTGTAATGAAACGGCTCAACCAGTATCTCAACCGCCGTGGGGATCGCTGGAATTATCACCGAAGAGTACCCACGGTTTACCAAGCCATTGACCCTCGCGGAACAATACGTGTCACACTCGATACCGCATCTGTGGAAATCGCGCGGGCGCGACGTGACGCGTTAGCCAAAGCGGACGAACTTTTCTGGCGATCTTTGAAGGTTGAAAACCGACTGCCTTGGATAGTTATGAAGCCGCGAGATAACGGGCCAGGGCGTGCGGGTTCGTCTATATCCCGGCGGAAGACCTCGGCGTTGAAACCACACTTGATGAAATATTTGATCAACTGAAGAAACTGGACATCGCCTCTCCAATGGCCACGTCTCATGCAGATGCCATGCTCGGCCTCGTAAAGCCGAGGGCTGTTTCAATTACACAGGCTTTCAAAATCTACTGTGAGAAGATTTGCGCCGCGGACTTAAAGGGAAGATCAGAAAGCCCGTTGAGAAACTGGACGAAAGTAAAACGTCGTTCCGTGAACAAATTTTAGGCCGTGTGTGGCGACCTTCTCATGGATGCGATAAACCGAAGCCATGCCTAGCAGATCTTTGATCGGTGGGGCGCACGGGTAAACCCGACAGATGGTTCAAAACCCCTACATGCAAATTCAGCCAAAAAGGATGTAACGAATTTGCCAATTCTCTACGAACGGTTCTGGGATTATCAGGGCGAAGACAAGCGGGATAATCCGTTCCGAAACCTTCGCTTCAAGAATGTTACCTACAAAGACATCCCAGCTTTTGAGAGGAGTTGGATAGAGGATAATATCCTGGCCGCTGGAGCGCTAGACAATCTCAATTTTGAGGCACGGTGCATTATTTATGCTCTTATTGAGACCGGCTGCCGCCCGAGTGAGATTGCCAACCTCAAACCAGAACATATCGTTCTTGATCATGCGGTTCCTCATCTCAAAATCCGTCCGCAAACCAATCGGCAATTAAAATCAAAGTCTGCACGACGCGCCGCTTCAACGATCAGGTTATCGGGTGCACTCGGCGCAAAGCGCGAAACATTCTCATTGATCGTCCCATCAAACAGCTCAACCCCAAAAGCGTGAACAGGCTGCGGCTCAACAACTCGCGGTCATAGACCTGCAGCATATAGAGTGGGCCCGTGAGCATGAGCTGGTTGATCACAGCGCTGAATATTCCGATACCAATAAAGCCACGCCGCGATTTTTGCAGGTCAGCGCCTAATTCCGTCCGGTTATTATCTTGTCATGTAGCCACGACGTCCCACGCTTTTTGTTGCGTTCACAATAGAGCGGGAAGCTTAACAGTTATATGCCGTAAATAGAAGTTCATCTGCTGCCAAAACATGAAGACCCACACATGAAATATATGCGTGGGTCTTCCTAGGGTTTTGGTGGCCGCAGCCTAATGTCGGCTTGTTTTACAGCACGAAGTCATCGGCTGTGAGGTCTGTTATGGTTGTGTCTTCGATGATGAGGATGTCGCCATTTCCGAAGTCGATTTGGACATTGCCGTCCACCTCGGTGAACAGATCATCCAGCGTATCGAAGTCGCTAATGCCAAAGTCGCTGAGGTCGATCATGTCTTCCCCGTCTGTGAAGTCTGTGATCGTGTCGACATCATCGCCCTGCCCGAAGATAAAGACATCCGCCCCGCCGCCGCCGGTGAGCATGTCGCGCCCGGCTCCGCCGCCGAGGACATCATCGCCGAACAAACCAAAGAGCGCACTGTCGCCCGCCCCCATCAGCAAGCTGTTGTCGCCATTTGTCCCGATCAGCTCTGCCGCGCTTGACAAACTTGCCGAGCCGTCAAAGTTCTCGATGGAGGAAAACGTCGACAGCACAGTACCATTGGCGAGGGTGCTCAGCTCGCCCGTGGCCAGATTGATCCGCGTGGCCCCGAAATTTGTGCCATTATCGACAATGGTATCATTGCCGGCTCCGCCATCAATCGTGGCGAACACGCTGCCGCCGACACCCCAAAGGATCGTGTCATTCCCGGCACCCGCATTGATGATGTCCTGGCCGCCGCCACCGGCGATCGTGTCATCTCCGCCGCCGCCCGTGATCACATTGACCCCGTCATCACCTGAAAGCGTATCGTCAAAGGCCGAGCCAATCAGGTTCTCGACCCCAACCAGCTTATCAATGCCGGAGCCATTGGTCTGTTGGCCTGTGATCTGGGCCAGGGTGACGCTCACGCCGGCTGTGGCACTGGCATAGGTCACGGTATCCACACCGTCGCCGCCAATGAACAGATCATTGCCCGCGCCGCCATCGAGGGTGTCGTTACCCTCGCCACCAATTAGCGTATCATTGCCGCCATTGCCGTTCAGCGTGTCATCGCCTGCGCCGCCGTCAATCACATCATCGCCAAACAGGCCGAAGACGATATTATCATCTGCCCCCATGCGGATGTTATTATTCGCGTTCGAACCGATCAGCTCAGCAATACCCGTCGAGGTCGTCGCATCAAAATCCTCGAAATTTGTCGCGGTAAAGAAAGGGTCCGTCGGGTCAAAGAACGACCAAGCTCCCGTTGCGAGGCTGACTTGTACGGAGACCAGAGCATAGCCGTCGAGTACGAAGAGGTCCGTGCCCGCGCCGCCATCATAAACTTCGCCTGTGGATAAATCAGCTGTCACGAATGCCCCAATCACCGTATCATTGCCGGCCCCTGCAAAGACTGTGTCGAAACCAGTACCTGTCTGAATTGTATCATTACCCGCGCCACCTGTGATGACATTGTTGTTACCGTCCCCTTGTAGGACGTCGTCAAAAGCGGACCCTGTCAGGTTTTCGACAAAAATAATGCGGTCAATACCCGCCCCAGTCGTAATCTGGCCTGTGGTCTGGGCGAGATTGATGGTGACGCCAGCGGACGCACTCGCGTAACTCACCGTATCAATGCCGTCGCCGCCAATGATCTGGTCATTGCCCGCGCCGCCATCGAGTGTGTCGTCACCCTCGCCACCGATTAGCGTATCATTCCCGCCGCCGCCGTTCAGCGTGTCATCGCCCGCGCCGCCGTCAATAAAGTCATCGCCGAACAAGCCAAAGGCAATCGTAGCCCCATTTCCAAGCCAGAGACGATTTGCGCCGTTTGTGCCGATGATGCTGACGGGGCCAATGTCTGAGCGAATATCAAAGTTTTCAAAACCCGTGAAATTGAAGACCGCATTGTCTGTACCGGTGAATAAAAACGTATTTGCCGCAAGATTAATTTCACTTCCGGCAAAACTATAGTTACGGATTAAGAAGGTATCAATGCCCTCACCACCGTCAAAAGTTTCACCTACCGCAGCATCTGCATTTAAAAAATCAATAATCACAGTATCATCGCCGGCGCCCGCGAGGATCGTATCGACTCCGTCACCGGATTGAATCGTATCATTTCCGTCACCACCTTCAATGACGTTAACGCCGTCATCGCCTGTGAGGACATCGTCAAAAGCCGACCCTGTAAGGTTTTCGACGAAGATAATACGATCAATTCCGGCGCCGACGGTGTCTTGTCCGGTGGTTTGCCCTAGGTTGATTGTCACGCCCGACGATGCTGTGGCGTAACTGGCCGTATCGATGCCATCGCCGCCAATGATCTGATCATTGCCTGTGCCGCCATCCAGCACATCATCGCCAGCACCGCCAATCAATATGTTATTACCGCTGAGTCCAAATAGCGTGTCATTCCCGTCTCCACCATCAAGAACATTATCGCGTCGGACGGCGCCTGTTAAAACATCGTCAAAGGCAGAACCCGTCAGGTTTTCAACATCGAAAATGCGGTCGCGACCTGCTGCGCCAGTATCCTGACTGGCTGACGTCGACAATCTGACGGTTACGCCTGCGCTGGCTGAGGCATATGAAACCGTATCAATTCCCCATCCGCCAAAGAGTGCATCGTCGCCGTCCCCGCCATCCAAAAGATCATCGCCATCGCCACCGAAGAGTCGATTGTTTTCGCTGTTACCTGTTAGAACATCATCGAAGTCAGATCCTATGACTTGCTCGATATTTGCAAGCTGATCGAAGCCTGCACCAAAGGTGTTTTGCGCTGTCGTGAGGTTGAGATCAATGGCCACAGCACGGGTTGCAGAAGCGTAGCTGGCCGTATCGTCTCCATCGCCACCGTTTAAGATGTCGTTTCCGAGGCCGCCTTCAAGAATATTATCCTGGTCATCCCCGAGGAGTGTATCGTCAAACGCTGAACCGATGACGCCTTCAATATCCAAAAGACGGTCAATTCCGGCGCCGCCTGTGTCCTGTCCGGTGAGCTGTGCCAAACGAATTGTAACACCGCTTGCGGCGCTCTCATAGCTGGCGGTATCTAGACCTTCGCCGCCGATGAGGACGTCATTGCCTTCACCGCCATCGAGGATATCGTCGCCCTCATCGCCGCGCAGAATATCATTGCCGCCGCCCCCGAAGAGAGAGTCATTACCTCTGCCGCCATCAATATCATTGGCGCCGTCATCACCAGAAAGATCATCGTTAAAGCGTCCGCCAAGGATATTTTCGAAACCAAAAACCCGGTCGATTCCGACGGCACCCGTATCTTGACCTGTGAGTTGTGACAGCCGGATGGTGACGGCCCCATTTGCATTTTCGTAGCTCAGCAGATCAATCCCGGCGCCTCCATTTAGAACGTCGTTGCCCGCGCCACCTTCGATGACGTTGTTTCCAGCATCCCCAATCAAAACGTCGTCAAAGTTAGAGCCTTGGAGGTTTTCAATGCTCGTCAAAGTATCGATACCCGCGCCCAGCGTGTCTTGTTGCCCTAAGAAAAGTTGTACGGTGACGCCCGCATTCGCATCTAAATAGCTGGCCGTATCGATGCCCGCGCCGCCGTCCAACACGTCGTCGCCCGCGCCGCCGTCGAGCGAGTCATTTCCGCCCCCGCCAAAAAGCATATCATTTCCATCTCCTGCCGAGATGATATCATCACCAAACAGTCCGTAGATTGTGTTTTCACCAACGCCAACGCGAATCACATCGGCGGAGTTTGAGCCGGTAACATCGAGGCTGGCGAACACAGTGTTGCGCGCATCAAAGTTTTCAAAATTTGCGAAGGTAAAGGTTTGGCCGCCTAGCTGAGAAAGCTCACCTGTCGTGATGTTGGCGGTCCATTGGCCCAAAAGATTCGGTATGAAGTCCAAAACAAGGGTGTCGTTACCCTCGCCGCCATCGACGATATCTTCCAGTGCCCCCTCGAGAATAATGGTATCATCTCCGCCTTCCCCGAAGACCGTATCAATGCCGAGGCCACCGCGGATGACGTCATTTCCGCCGCCAGCGTAAATCGTGTCATTCCCGCCGAGGCCATCTATGCGGTTATTCCCTTCTTCGGAGGTGGCTCGAAGGACATTGTCTTCATTACTGCCGATGAGCGTTATGCTGCCGCTAACCGTGGCGTTTTCAATGCTGTTGAGCACGCCGCGTAGAGTGGAGCCGAAGAAGAAGCCCCCGACGTCCAAATTCACGGTGCGCGAAGAGGATGTGCCGCCAATGCGATCCACCAGATAGGTGTCTATACCGTCGCCGCCATTGTTGATGTCAATATCGTCACCTCCTGTGCCACTATGCGAGTAGTTAAACGTATCATTCCCGGCTCCGCCATTCAGGACATCTGTATTACGGCTTGAGCCGGGTCCATCGCCGTCCAGAAAATCATCACCGTCCCCGCCGTTAATGACATCCGCACCGTCACCCCCCAGCAGAATATCATTTCCGCCGCCGCCGTTTACTGTGTCACTTCCATCGCCAGCAGTGATCGTGTCATCCCCAAAGAGACCAAAAATTGTGTCGTTCCCATCGCCCGTGTCGATGACATTATTGCCATTGGTGCCGGTCAGCGTGAGAGCGTTGAACGTGCTGCCGCTCAGGTCAAAATTTTCGAAGTTCAGAGTTGTATATTGCGTGGCGCCGGATTGAATCCAGAGTCCCGTTGTCATGTTGATCGACCAGCTAGGATCGGCTGAGAAGTCAAAACCACTGAAAACGAATGTGTCTATTCCGGCTAAGCCGTCAATCACATCGTTGATGACGAAATCAGCGGGCATGTCGATAACAACTGTGTCATTGCCCGCTGTATTCTGCGCTTTCAAAATATAAGAGGGGATGAGTTCGGCTGTGGGTACAAAATCAAAGGGCATCAGCAGAGATGTTGATCCCAGGTTGGAGTATAAGCTCTTGTTTTCTGTTATGTTTATACTGCCGTCTTTTGTGACAAATGTTTCAAAATAATCCAACCAAAATTTGCGCATTTTTCGATCCTAACGACTGTAACGACACGTTTTTGTGTGTGCATGAGACGAGGCCCCACTCACTCTAAAAGGCCCGTAATGCAGGAAAGGCGCTGCGCCATTTGATAGTGCAGGGCGCTCTCTCTTGCGCCTGCCATAAACGAGAATGCTAGGTAGCGCTACTGTCTTGTAAATTTTTCAATCGGACGTACCTTTGACGTCATCGTCATATCGCGTTTTTTGGTGCGTATCGGAAACGGGGCCTAAGATGATTTGAACCGGCGAAGCTTTGCTATCTGGGTGACATAAGGGCCGTCTATTAAGGCCAACCCAAAACTCTGTGCTCTTAGTGTAAGGCTATTCGCTTTGTGGACTTATGCCGAAGGGATTGCCGTTGCAGAACTTGCGCCAGAGGCCATAAAAAAGGGCGGTCCTTCGCCGCCCTTTTCTGTAGGTTTTACAGATGGTTTTACAGCACGAAGTCATCGGCTGTGAGGTCTGTTATGGTTGTGTCTTCGATGATGAGGATGTCGCCATTTCCGAAGTCGATTTGGACATTGCCGTCCACCTCGGTGAACAGATCATCCAGCGTATCGAAGTCGCTAATGCCAAAGTCGCTGAGGTCGATCATGTCTTCCCCGTCTGTGAAGTCTGTGATCGTGTCGACATCATCGCCCTGCCCGAAGATAAAGACATCCGCCCCGCCGCCGCCGGTGAGCATGTCGCGCCCGGCTCCGCCGCCGAGGACATCATCGCCGAACAAACCAAAGAGCGCACTGTCGCCCGCCCCCATCAGCAAGCTGTTGTCGCCATTTGTCCCGATCAGCTCTGCCGCGCTTGACAAACTTGCCGAGCCGTCAAAGTTCTCGATGGAGGAAAACGTCGACAGCACAGTACCATTGGCGAGGGTGCTCAGCTCGCCCGTGGCCAGATTGATCCGCGTGGCCCCGAAATTTGTGCCATTATCGACAATGGTATCATTGCCGGCTCCGCCATCAATCGTGGCGAACACGCTGCCGCCGACACCCCAAAGGATCGTGTCATTCCCGGCACCCGCATTGATGATGTCCTGGCCGCCGCCACCGGCGATCGTGTCATCTCCGCCGCCGCCCGTGATCACATTGACCCCGTCATCACCTGAAAGCGTATCGTCAAAGGCCGAGCCAATCAGGTTCTCGACCCCAACCAGCTTATCAATGCCGGAGCCATTGGTCTGTTGGCCTGTGATCTGGGCCAGGGTGACGCTCACGCCGGCTGTGGCACTGGCATAGGTCACGGTATCCACACCGTCGCCGCCAATGAACAGATCATTGCCCGCGCCGCCATCGAGGGTGTCGTTACCCTCGCCACCAATTAGCGTATCATTGCCGCCATTGCCGTTCAGCGTGTCATCGCCTGCGCCGCCGTCAATCACATCATCGCCAAACAGGCCGAAGACGATATTATCATCTGCCCCCATGCGGATGTTATTATTCGCGTTCGAACCGATCAGCTCAGCAATACCCGTCGAGGTCGTCGCATCAAAATCCTCGAAATTTGTCGCGGTAAAGAAAGGGTCCGTCGGGTCAAAGAACGACCAAGCTCCCGTTGCGAGGCTGACTTGTACGGAGACCAGAGCATAGCCGTCGAGTACGAAGAGGTCCGTGCCCGCGCCGCCATCATAAACTTCGAATTCTTGCAAGTCATTGGTCGCTAGCGCCGCAATCACCGTATCATTGCCGGCCCCTGCAAAGACTGTGTCGACACCAGCACCTGTCTGAATTGTATCATCACCTGCGCCGCCATCGAGAGTGTCGTTGCCGTCCCCGCCGAGCAGGATGTCATCACCTGCACCGCCGATCAGCGTATCATCGCCGGCGCGGCCTTCGAGACGATCTGCGCCAATCGCGCCTGTCAGCACGTTATCGTCGGCACTACCCAAAAGCGTATCATCAAAATCCGTACCCATGAGATTTTCAATATTGATGATCTCATCATTGCCGACACCTGTGTCCTGCGCACCTTCGGCGAGGAGGTCGATCGTGACGCCAGAGGTGGCGCCCGAGAAGAAGAGCGTGTCGATTCCAATGCCACCATCGATGACATTGTCACCCAAATCCCCTGACAGCATGTCGTCAAAACGCGAGCCGGTCAGGTTTTCAACAAAGATGATACGGTCGATGCCCGCACCATTTGTCTGTTGTCCGGTGGTTTGGCCCAAATTGACAGTCACGCCCGCTTGCACGACATCGCCGTCATAGGTCACTGTATCGATCCCGTCACCGCCAATGATCTGGTCATTGCCGTTACCACCATAGAGCAGGTCATCGCCCTCGCCGCCAATCAGGATATCATCGCCGTCACCGCCATTGATATCGTCATTGCCTGCACCACCATCGATGAAGTCGTCACCGCTCAGGCCGAGAATAATGCTATCGCCGAGTCCCGCCAAAATACGGTTATCTGCGCTTGTTCCGGTGATGTTTCCGATCCCAAGCCCCGCGGACAGGTCGAGGTTTTCAAAGTTTGAGAGAGTGAGGACTGAGGAGTCAATGCCCAGGCCCGTTGAGGCCATAAATCCGGCGGTCAAATCAATCGAAAAGTCCGAGAAGTTATAGCCGGACAGAACGAATGTGTCTGTGCCCGCGCCGCCGTCATAAACCTCGCCCTCTCGAATATCATCCGTTTCGTTATCAACGATGACAATATCGTCCCCGGCTCCCGCGTTGACGGTGTCAGATCCGGCCCCGGCCTGAATAGTATCATTGCCTTCGCCGCCAAGGATCGTGTTGTTTTCATCGTCTCCCATAAGGACATCGTCAAAAGCCGACCCTGTCAGGTTTTCGACGAAGATAATGCGGTCAATACCTGCACCACCCGTTTGCTGTCCCGTTGTTTGCGCCAGATTGACACTCACAGCTGCGCTCGCCGAGCTATAATCGGCGGTATCTACACCGTCGCCACCAATGATCTGGTCATTTCCGGCGCCACCGTCGAGAACAGACCCGTTATCAGACGCAATCAAAATATCATCAAAGGCCGAGCCCGTGAGATTTTCAATATTGGTAAGTGTGTCTACCCCTGCACCAATTGTGTCTTGCGCGCCCACGAGAGAGAGGTCGACGGTTACGCCTGCTGTGGCCGAGGCATAGCTGGCTGTATCGACGCCCGTGCCGCCGTCAAGAGCATCGTCGCCCTCTCCGCCGTCAAGAATATCTTGGCCAAAACCACCCATCAAAATGTCATCGCCGGCACCGCCATTTAAGATATCATTTGTTGACGTGCTTAACGGATCCGGCGAAGCGACGGACACCTGAAGCTCATAATCTTCATCCGAGGGGATCGGCAAAGGTATACCTGTGGAGCCTGAGGTAAAACGCCCCACAACGATGAAATATGTGCCGGCTTCTGGAACGGTGAAAGAAATGAAACTATCGAAAACGCTGCTGCCGCCATCTCCTCCGGGAGGGTCGCCATCATCATTATTCGCCAGGACATTGCCGTCAGCATCCAGAATAACGATTTCCGTATCAAAGCTGGCGTTATCTGTATCTAGGTTAATCACCGCGCCTGCGACCGCAAGGGTCACACTGTAGAAATGCAGCGACTCGGTCTCGCCATTCGTGGCTGAAATCGAGACAAAGGGTACGGTTTCTGAGTCTGTTACGTCAGGGTCAACAGCCAAGGTAAAGAGGTTGCTGATATCAATCGCCGAGCCAATATCTATGTTACTATTCGTGGCCGCGCGGACAAATGAACCTGATCCAAAACCAACAACTGATACACTTGAGGGTGCCTCACCCGAGTCCCCGAGCAGTGTATCATTTCCGTCACCGCCATTGATGACATCATCGCCATCTAAGCCTTGGATAACATTATCGCCGTTATCGCCCGTCAGGATATCACCTAGGTTCGATCCCGTGAGGTTTTCGACGTCGACGATTTTGTCAATGCCAGATCCATTTGTCTGTTGACCTGTCAACTGCGCGAGCGTGACTGAAACACCCTGAAAAGCGCTTTCATAAGACACCGTGTCAATGCCGTCGCCGCCAATGATCAGATCATTGCCCGATCCGCCGTCGATAATATCATCGCCTGCACCAGCATCGATGATGTCGTCACCGCCGCGACCTTCAATAAAGCTATCGCCGTCGCCTGCGAAAATGCGGTTTGCCCCGTTTGTACCAAACAGATTGCCCGGGCCCACGCCGCCAATATTTTCGAAATTCTCAAAATTGAAGAATTCGGCTTCAATATCTAGCGTGGCAGTGTCTCTTAAACGTCCGCCTGTCAGGTTCAGATCGAAGCTGCTAAGATCATATCCAACAAAGCGCAGCGTGTCGGACCCTGAATTGCCATTGTAAACTTCATTGGCTTCGAAGTCATTGTTTTGGAGGTCTAAAATGACGGTATCATCCCCATCGCCCGTATTGACACTATCTACGCCTGCGCCCGTTTGGATGGTATCATTGCCTGCGCCGCCAAGGATCGTATTGGCATTCGCGTCACCTGAGAGAACATCGTCAAAGGCAGAGCCTGTCAGGTTTTCAATGCTCGAGAGGCGATCAATACCTGCGCCGACGGTTTGCTGACCTGTGGTTTGCGCCAGGCGAACCGTTACACCAGATGTCGCCGACGCATAGCTGGCCGTATCAACGCCTTCGCCGCCCGCAACAATATCATTACCTTCGCCGCCATTAATAACGTCATCGCCTAAGCCGCCAAGCAGGATATCATCACCCTCTCCGCCCAAGAGGTCATCATTACCTTCGCCGCCCTCAAGACGATCCGCACCTGAACCACCCGTGAGGGTGTTATCAGCATCCGTTCCAATGGCGAAATCCGCAAAGTCTGAGCCGATAAAGTTCTCAATCCCGACGATTTTGTCAATACCAGAGCCATTTGTCTGCTGACCTGTAGTTTGTGCCAGGCGTACCGTGACACCCCCCGCAGCAGAGCCGTAATCTACAGTGTCATTTCCTTCACCGCCAATGAGTGTGTCATTCCCGGCCCCACCGTCCAAGACGTCATTGCCCAGCGAGCCGATCAAAGCATCATTACCTGCGCCACCTTCAAGGCGGTTGTCGCCCTCATTGTCGCGCAAGATATCATCAAATGAGGAACCGGTGACGTTCTCAATATCAATCAGGCGATCAATACCGGCACTTAAGGTCTGTTGCCCCGTAGATTGGGCGAGATTGATGGTCACTCCTCCCGTAGCACCTGCATAAGAGGCTGTGTCTGATCCATCCCCGCCGATGAGCGTATCGTTTCCAAGACCCCCTTCGAGAGTGTCATCACCGTCACCGCCTTGGAAGTTATTGTCGCCGTCATCGCCCGTCAGATTGTCGTCAAAGTCAGATCCGAAGAGGTTTTCAATACTGAAAAGACGGTCAATGCCTGCGCCATTGGTCTGCTGTCCCGTCAGTTGGGCCAAGCGGATGGTGACACCCGCTGTCGCGCTTTGATAGCTGACGAGGTCAATGCCGTCGCCGCCATTGATCACATCATTGCCTGCGCCGCCGTCAATGATATCATTTCCACCGCCCGCAATGACGACATCATCACCGCCACCGCTCAAAATGGTGTCATCTCCAAACAAGCCGAAGATAAGATTGTCGCCATCGCCAGCAGCAATCCGGTTGGCGCCATTGGTGCCCACGACTTGATAATTCCGGCCCGCATCTTGCGACGCATCAAGGTTCTCAAAATTCGAGAAAGTGAAGAACGCGCCCTGCGCAGCATCTGTGAATGTGCCTGTTGCGAGGTTGATTACAAGATCGTTTGAGAACGCATATCCAACGATCTCTAGCGTATCGATGCCATCTCCGCCGTCATAGATTTCGCCGACGGCAAAATCGTCATTGGCCACATCGATGATGAATGTGTCATCGCCTGCGCCGCCACTGACCTCGACGTCAACGCCGCCACCAGACTGGATCGTGTCATTCCCCGCCCCGCCGAGAATAATATCGACGCCTTCGCCGCCATCGAGGATGTCATCGCCGTCGCCGCCGTCCAACGTGTCATTACCCGCCAAACCCTCAAAAGTATTATCTACCCGATTGCCATTCCCCGATGTTGAGGTGCCGATAATCACATTATCATTGGCGTCGCCGCGGACATCATGACCGCCCGCCACAGAGACATTCTCAATATTTAAGAGCCGGCCTCTGAGGTTACCGTTAAAATTAAATGTTCCCTCAGTGAGGTCGACACTGCGGCTGTCTTGATCTTCAAGACGTGAGACGACGAACGTATCAACGCCGTCGCCGCCGTCATTAATGTCGATCTCGTTGCTGCTGGTCGTGTCGCGCGAGTAAATAATGGTGTCATTGCCCGCACCGCCATTGATAATATCAGCCCCTGTTTCAGCATCAGGTTCATCTGGATTTTGGAAACCGCCATCCAGAATGTCGTCGCCGTCGCCGCCATTGAGGGTATCAGCTCCTGAGCCGCCAAAGATCGTGTCATCGCCGCCCAAACCATTGAGCGTGTCATCTCCGTCCAGACCCAAGATAAGCTCGCCGAGCTCTGTGCCGTCGAGAACATTATCGTCGTCATCACCGATAATAATCGTTGGGGCCGTGCTGAGGATATCAGCGGCATCTACAGTTACATCGTCAAAAGCAAGAAACTCAATATCTGTCAGAACATCTTGCCGCCCATCAATTCTGACAACAATATTGCCGTCAAGGTTGAGCGCAAAACTCGCATCAGATGAATCAAAATCACTGTAATCTGCTGTGTCTGTACCGTCGCCGCCATTTAGGGCATTATTGCCCGTGCCGCCGTCAAGCGTATCGTCGCCCGCCCCGGCAAAAATGGAATCATTACCTTCGCCTGTACGGATTATATTTGCGTCCGCAGTCCCAGTGACCGCATCATTGCCGCTGCCGGTGTTAATGTTCTCGAAATTTACCGCCGTTTCGTCGATAAGGTTACCACCAAGGACAACCTCACCTGTTTCAAGATTGACACCCAACGAGCTTACAGTTCTTGAGAAATCAACCAAATCAACGCCGCTGCCACCATCAAGCGTATCGCCTAAACCAGACCCGCCTCTGATCGTGTCATTCCCGGCACCGCCGTCAATAACGTTGTTCCCCGCTATACCATTGAGCGTGTCGTCACCTTCACCGCCATTGAGCGTGTCGTCACCTTCACCGCCATTGAGCGTGTCGTTACCCTCACCGCCATTGAGAATATCGTTTCCGGTGCCGCCGTTCAGCGTATCGTTACCCGCAAGGCCATTCAGCGTATCATTGCCGCCATTCCCATTCAGTGTGTTGTCCCTTTCATTGCCGTCGATAACATTGTCGCCTTCATCGCCATTGAAACGGGCCAGCTCGAGGGCTTCCGCAATGGTGATCGTCTGATCGCGGAATTGGATAAATTCGATATCCTCCAATGTATCTAGATCGCCGAACTGATCTTCGAGAACGAGATTGCCATCTGCATCCAGCACGAATGCCATATCGGCAAGATCGCGCCCGCCAAAGACAGCCGTATCTTCGCCTGCGCCGCCTTGGAACACATCATTACCCACGCCGCCGAATATTGTGTCGTCACCTTCGCCGCCGTCTAAGACATCATTGCCGGCGTCGCCTCTGAGAATGTCATCACCCGCTCCGCCATTTAGGATATCATTACCTTCGCGCCCGGTCAGAGTGTCATTGCCGCCATTCCCGTTCAGAATATCGCCACGACTGGACCCCGTAATCGTTTCCGCATCCGCATCACCATTGACGATAAAGTCCTGTGGGGACCCGTTCCCTCCATTGGTATTCACGTTTTGAAGGCTGAATGTTGTCTCACCCTCCAGATCAATTGTGATGTCCAATGTCCCCCGCCGCCGCGCCTCGACGAACTCAATACCATTGAATTGCTCCGCCGTGAAAAAGAGGGAATAACTTTCGACCTGTCCAGCAAATTCGAGTCTTTCGACAGACGAAAATGTCGCGAGCCGGAAATCAAGCTCTCCATTAAGACCAATACCGAATGTGTCGGTTCCGTCCCCGCCGTCAAACACGAGATCGCTCAAACCCTCGGGACCATCATCAAGAGAGGTTCTTAGGTTGATACGATCATTGCCTTCACCGCCCAAAAACTCGATACGACCCAACAGTGAAGCGTTGGACGCTGCAAGATTTAGAATGTCATCGCCTGCGCCGCCCTCTAAAACACTCGGGTTCGCCCCATCCCCTGAAAACGTGAACCTGTCATCAAAATCTGACCCGATGAGGCGCTCAATATTGAACAGCTGATCCCCTTCCGCATCACCACCAGAAAGGGCTGGGGCATTCGACAGTGAAACAGCTTCAGACGAAGTCGCATAGCTCGCCGTATCAAAGCCGTCTCCGCCATCAAGGCGATCAGCGCCCTCCCCGCCTTCTAAGACGTCATCACCCGTGCCACCAAAGATAACGTCGTTACCCGCGCCGCCGCTTAGCGTGTCATTCGTGGCAATAATTTCACCCGTTGCGACATGGCCCGTGACCGTGACATTCACAAGCGCTTCAGAGCCCGCGACCAAATTGGCCGGATCCGTTGCGCCCGCTGTGCCGATGACGATTGTGTAAGTGCCCGCGCCCGCCGCATTTGTTGTAAAGCTGAGGAAGGAGTCGGTTCCATTTACCGAACCCACATCATTGGCACTGTTGTCATTAAAGGCGACAACGGTTGTGCCGTCTGGACCGATAAGCTGAATCGAAGAGTCGAAGTTCGCAAAATCGACATCAATCGTGATGGTCTCTTCCGCACCCACGACGACGCTGTAATATTCTACCGCATCCTCGCCCTCGACAAAAATCGTCGTCGACGGCGCACCCGCATTGATGAAGGCAAATTGATCGGCCGCAATCCAAAGATTATCGACCTCTAGGCTGAAGGCCGTCGCAACGCTATTATTGCCAGTCGCTCCAGAAAAAATACCGAACCGATTGTAACTGCCAATGATGAAGTCATCGCCCGCACTTGGATCGACAATGAGTTCCCCCGTCCCGACAATAAAGTCACGATCGCCCGTGATAGCTGCGGCTCCAGAACCTTGACTCAATGGCATGTTTAGCCTCCCTCATATTTCAATTCGGTCTTTGCGTACGACCCAACCCAAACCAAAATTTCGTAAGACGGGGCCAAGGCGCTGATTAGTGGGGCACCGACCTCGTCCCGTCTCACACGCCAGTGTCACACCGTGACACTGGACAAGGCGCATTTGAGGGCTGTATGCTAAGTCTTGAGATACCCACACCAACACATCAGATGCACTTCGAAACCAACAGTAAGGCACGTGGACGGAGACAAACGTTTGAATAAGCGTTTGAACGCCGTTGGAATGTGCGATTTTCTTCGGTTGAGAAGCGGTTAACAAATGAATGCATGTGTTGAATTTCAACTCTTAGGCGATTTTCGTGCCTTCACGGCTGCTGGGCCTGTTGAGCTACCGAAATCGAAAAAGACCCGCGCCCTCCTCGCCTATTTGATCGTCACGAACCGCCCTCAAAGACGCGAAAGACTCTGCGAATTATTTTGGGAAACCTCGAACGACCCCAAGGCTGCGCTGCGTTGGTCACTGAGCAAGCTGAAGAAAACAGCGGATCTGATCGGTTGCCCTTTTATAGAGATTGATCGCGAACGCGTTAGAATTAACTCGGACGCGATAGACGCAGACCTTTTTCGTTTGCGTGCCATTCACCGCGCAAAGGCGTTCAATATCGACGACCTTGATCGGGTCAACGCCGACTCCGCGCGCGAGTTTCTGATCGGTCTCGAGTTGCCAAACCTCCATGCTTATACCGCTTGGTTTGCAAGTGAACGAGACAACACAATAGACATGCGCGTTGCTCTCATTAATGGGGCATTGGCCGCGCCGGACACGTCGCCCGACAAAAAGATAAAATATACCAAAGAATGGCTGGAGCTGAGGCCCTTCGATACGCGAGCGGCCAAAGAGTTACTGAACGCCTTAAAACACGCCAAACGTATGGGTGAACTGGCGAGTTGGCGCACACATCTCATGGACCGTTTTTCGGATGCCGGGATTGAGTTTAATATGGATCAGCCACTCGCGGCACAGCGCGAACCGGCCGTGTCCGAGGCGCGCTCGCTTTTATCAACACAGAAGATCAAGTTTTGCAAAACCTCGGACGGCATCTCCCTCGCCTATGCGAGTACCGGGAACGGACCGCCATTGTTCAAAGCCGCCAATTGGTTGTCGCATTTGGAGCTAGACTGGTCCGCCCCAATCTGGAGTCCTCTGTTCAAAGAGCTGTCCCGTGATTTTCAATTTATCCGCTATGACGAGCGCGGAAACGGGCTCTCAGACTGGGACGTCAAAGAGCTTTCGCAGACGACTTTTGTCCATGATTTGGAAACAGTTATCAGTCAATTCCAATACGAGCGCTTCCCATTATTGGGGATATCCCAAGGCGTTGCCGTCTGCATTGACTATGCGATCTCTAATCCGGGCCGGGTGTCGAAATTAGTTTTATTTGGCGGTTACCCCAAGGGATGGCGCGTTGATACGACGCCTGACATCCGGGCTGTGCGGGAGGCCATGCTCACCCTGACAAAAGACGGCTGGGGGCGCCGTAACCCTGCCTATCGCCATGTGTTTTCCTCGACATTTATGCCGAGTGCAACACCGGAACAGCTCGGTTGGTTCGATGAATTCCAACGGCATACAACCAGCCCAGAAAATGCGGTCCGGTTTCTAGAAGCCTTTGCAGATATTGATGTAAGAGAGAAGCTCTCGAAAATCCAAGTGCCCACGCTCGTCATCCACTCGCGCGGCGATCAACGTATTGACTGGGCCGTGGGGCGAGACATGGCGTCTGAAATACCGGGGGCTGAATTTGTAACACTGGACAGCGACAATCACCTTCTTCTCGAAGGTGAGCCCGCCGCCGACGCATTTATCGCCGTGGTCCGAGAATTTCTGAAAGACTGACGTTACATAGAGCCGGGCAATTCTCAGATATTGAATGGCGGGCAGGCTCTTGCGCAGACGCCCTCAACCTGTCTCAGTTTTGCCGTAAGACTAGGGACTAGGGTTGGGTTATGTGGTTATTGCGTGAAAATGAGGCGTTCAGAGGAAGCCGGAAAAGGAACCATTAATCAGAGAAATTCGCGAAATTTATAAGGGTTTTCTCATAAATGCGGTGCCAGATATCTTAAAGTTTGAAATACTCGAATCTCTGAGAGATTATAAATCGAAGAATATATAGGCTTCCAGCTCATGTATTGCACAGGTAGAAAGTATGACAACAGACATCACGTTTTACTTTGGATTGTTTTGTTTAGGCGCATTTCTTCCTCTAACCATTGCTTTGACAGTCAGCTTGGATAGCCAAGCACTGAAAAAACGCACACCACTCATTGCTCTGTTTTTGCTGATCACTCTGGCGAGTCTCGTCATCAAACTCTCAATGTTCGGGGATGCACTCGATCATCCAATATCACTGATACTTGCGTTAATTGACACCCCGAGTCTGATCCTTGCGTGGTTTTTCATACGGTTTGTTTTCGAGGACGACGTCCAATTCGGGAAGCTAGAATGGGGAATTGGGCTGCTTTACATTTCAATGCTGGCATGGGCGAGGTTCGCGGATAATGGTCTTTTGCTTATGCCTATAGCGGTGTCGGTTATTATCGCATTCATATCATTTGGTATTCTCATACATCTAATAATTTTGCTTCTCAAAGGCCGCGCTAATGATTTGATAGAAAGTCGGCGGTCCAAGCGAATGTGGCTCGCGGGCATACTGGGACTCGCCATCTTGGCGTCTGTTAGAACTTCATTCGGAGGCTTCTCTATGGCGAGTGCCCCTTGGGTGTTTCCGCTCAGTCTCATCACAATTTTAGCCGGTCTCATTTTTGCAACGATTTATGTTTTTGAACTGCAGACGAAGGGAGAAAACCCCACAGGCCCTATGCAGAATAAGCGAAGTCATGAACTCAACGCACGAAAGATGAAACAGTATCAGAAACTAATTCAATATATGGAAGGTGAAAAAGCATATCTGGACCCGGATTTAACCATTGGAAAACTGGCAAGAAATATTGGATTAGGTGAGCACACTCTCAGAAATCTTATCAATCAGTGCCTTGGATATCGTAACTATAGTCAGTTTGTGAACAGCTACCGCATCGATTATGCCAAAGAGAGGCTCAGAGAACCCAAGAATTTCGATCTGCCAATTATTAGTGTCGCACTAGAGAGTGGCTTCAAAACATTATCCGCCTTCAATAGAGCTTTTAAAATGCAAGAGGCCGTTCCTCCTTCAATTTTTAGAAAAGAGGCTCTGAATACGTGATTTTTCTCAGATAATCATATTGAAAACGCGGAAATAAGAAGACGCTCGTTGTTCTGACATCAAAGTGAAAGCTCACACTTTAGTAGAAGGAACAATCATGTCCAAAGATTTGCAACTGAGCTTCACCCACAGCTTTCTCATACTGACAGCAACTCTATTAATGGGCTGTTCGTCGAGCGTTTTGGCAAAACAAGCCAGTGCAAGTCCCGATAGCTGGAAGACAAAAGTCGATCGCATGGCGATGAAAGAACTGCGCCGAACAAATTTGCCGTCAGTCCAAATCGCTGTTGGATATAAGGGTGAAATTGTCTACCAACAAGCCTACGGGTATGCAGATGTAGATAATAGGATTAAAGCAACTCCTCAAACGCTTTACCGCACCGCATCAATCTCAAAATGGCTTACAGGTGTTGCGACAATGTCGCTAGTAGACTCTAGCCAATTAGATCTTGACGCACCTATTCAAACTTACTGCCCGGAGTTTCCTGCAAGGGAGAAGGTCATGACGACACGTCACCTTCTTTCGCACAGCGCAGGCATTCGACACTACAAACGAGGAGAGTCAAATCCTCCGTCTAGAAAACACTATACAGACGTGATCGGCCCTCTTGAGAGCTTTAAAGATGACGACCTTCTTTTCGATCCCGGTATGGGTCACGCTTATTCATCGCATGGCTACCGATTACTTGGTTGCGTGATATCAGGGGCGGCGGGCATGCCTTACAACGCGCTCATGGACCAATCTGTGTTCGGTCCTGCAGGTATGACGTATACGTCCATGGATGATGCAACATTCAGCTACCCTAATCGAGCAGTTGGATATGACTTTAAAGGTTGGAGGCGAATAAAACCGACGCTTGAAAGAGACGTCAGCGAAAACCTGCCTGCCGGAGGTCATCTGTCTACAGCGTCTGATCTCATCCGGTTTTCACAAGCTTTTGACCAGGGATTGATTGTCTCTGCGGATTCCAAAGCTCTTATGACCGCATTGCCCGTCGCAAAAACAGGCCAAGTCATACCAGCGGGCTATGGGCATGGCGTTGATTTTTTGAGTGCTTTTCCCGGAACCATCGGCCATGGAGGGCGTCAAGAGGGCGCGACAACGCAGGTTGTCCTTTGGGAAGATGATGACATTTCTATCGCCATAATGGCAAACGCTAGAGGCTGGAAAGGAATAGATAAGCTCACCAAGGGTGTCTATGAGGCATTTATGCAGGGTATAGATGATTAGAAGAGAGCGAAGATTATAAAACAATAAACAGATAAAATAGGAGAAGTGGAATGAAAGACTTCAATAAAACAATGCTCATTGTGATCATTGTTGGAGCGCTATCTATTCTATTTTCCACGATTAATATTTTCATGGGGGAGACACTTAGCAGCCAATTGTGAGGGTTATTCCTAGGTGTCGTTCTTATCGGGACGGGTTGGATTGAAAATCAAAAAAATAACTCGGAAACGAAGAGGCGTACTAGCATTACACATACTGTGCACAGTTTATTCTGCGTGCGCACATAAAGCAGTCTTTTCTGCCATCAGACTTCAATCGTTAGTCAATTAGAGTTTTATCTTGGTGGTTTAAGCCCTTCGAGGGATGTCCTGTCTTGTCATGAAGAAGGCACCATCGTCTGATCCCTCCTCCGCTCTGCGGGGAATCCAAAACCCCTGCCCTCGCTCGTGTGGGGCGGCTCCAGCAGGCGCGTCGCACGGCACTGTTTTGTGGGAGACGGGTCGAACATGGGGGATTGGGCGGTGACTTCTGCATTCGGGGCAAAGGAGACGTTAGGGGATAGTTTGCAGCCACACAGAATCATCTATCCAAATTGGCAGACTTGAGAGCAGGAACATGAGCTCTGGAAACTGGTGCAATTTCCCCATTTTTAAGTAACAAACTGCGGCGACCTTTCGTCTTTTGAGTATCTTGAATGCCATCCTTCGCAACCCACCAGGATCTGTGCACTTTCAATCCATTTGCTTGCTCAAGCTCTTTGACGGCATCTGAAATGCGCATCAAGATTAAGGGGCTGCCCTTATCCGTATGTATGCGCAGATAATGCCCTTCAGATGAAATTGCATAAAGTGTGGCGGACCGAAATTGCATCGGCAAACGTTCTAGGAAGGCTTGGGTTGGGGCTTTTGTTGAAATTTGATCCTGAGAGGCCACGCCAAGACGACCCATGATTTGTAAAATAATGTAGCGCCCGGAACAGATAATTACCGAAATAATCATAACGTTTACTAGCTGACCCAGCCATAGGCGCGGCGGCTGGTCAAATCTGAAACTCGAATTCAATCCCATAAGTAAGATCATGATCGGAATAGAAATTAGAAACGCAATTGCCAGAACTTGCACCACTGGATGCGCGCCTTTTAGCAAAATTCGAAAAATAACGGGTTCCGTAAAGAAACAGAGTAGTGCTCCACTCACCATTATGACCGTCCAAAATGACAAACGCAGCAGGAAAGGCAAATTATTCGTGTCATAAATGCCCAGAAATGCAAACACAGCGCCCATCAAGACTGCTATCATCAAGGCGCGTGATAAAGCTTGGATGGCATTATAGGTCTTTGTGCGTGTCATTCATGCATCATGAATGGAAATCATAGCCATTCAAGCAAAAAACAAGTCGGTTCAGGAAAAGCGGTTCGCCTCTGCGTAATGGACCCGCTAAGCCGCCATTCATCGAAATAAATGTGATGAAAGAGATGAAAATGTGGCGATATATTAGAATTGCTTTGGGCCTTTATATTCTATCCAATATCATTTGTGCCTATTTATTTTGGCCGCGTATTGATCAATTTTTGCGCTTTATGCCGAAAGTCGAAGCCCCCGCTTTTCCGGCTCCGCAAACGACGCTGGAGGCTCAGCAGCAGGATTTGATCTATCTGAAATCCTTGCTGGATTATGATCGTAGTTTTCCAGACGCCGCTCGCTTGGACTTTGTCTCGGTCATTGATGAAGACCTGGGGAATAAACAAGCCCTATCAACCGCTGCACATTACCTGCGCGCCCGCGCCTTGGTGGCTCTTGCGGATAATGGTCATACGGGCGTCGAAGCAACGCCAACATTCCGCCAGTTCAACCGCAGTGGCGTAGATGTATACCCGTTCTCGGATGGCCTTTTCATCGTACGCGCCCACCAAAGCCGAGCGGAACTGGTCGGGCAGCGACTTATAGCCGTCGAAGGGCGGCCTATTACTGATGTTGTCGTGGCTCTGCGTGAATATACAGGGGGACCGGACAACTGGCGGGATATGCAATCGCTGCAGATCCTCCGCTCGCCGGAATTACTACATGCTGCGGGATTGTCTACGAAAGCAGATGTTTTGAGCGTCACGCTTGAAGATAATACAGGAGCACGCCGATCGGTCGTTTTGGACGCTTTACCATCGGCCTCGGATACAGACTTCTATTATCGTCATGCCTTTATGACGCTGGCTCCTGTTGAGTTACAGGATGAGGGAGATAGGTGGGTTCAGACATTAGATATAAATTCGCAGGCTGCTGCGCCCTATCTTGAGGATGTCTTCAAGGCTCATATGTCGCGCAAGATCGATGGAGGGTTATATATCCAGTCCAACTATCTCATGTCGTCCAAGCAAAATCCTGTCCAGGATCTCCTTGTTAAAGACCTTACATCCGCACCTGAAGAGGGATATGATTTCATTGCCTTGGATCTACGATTTAATCCAGGTGGTGATTTTTCCAATGCTGTTGCCTTCGCGAAAAATGCTGCGGGGTCAGTCTCTGAGGACGGCCAGATCTACGTGATTGTCGGCCCCGACACTTTTTCCGCCGCCATCGTGTTTACAGCTTTGCTGAAGCAATATGCGCCAGATCAGACCCGTATTATAGGTCAAGCTATGGGTGACCGCCCGCAATTTTGGGCGGAGCGGGGTCGGGGTTCTTTCGTGCTTCCCAATTCAGGATATTGGGTTAGCTATGCCACCGGTTATCACGATTGGGAGAAAGGCTGTCGAGACACGCACGAGTTTTGCTTTCCGCCAAACAAAAAATATCACGCGGACATTGGAGAACTCTCCTTAGACGTTCATATCTCCCCGACTTATTCAGAATATGCCTCGGGTCGTGATGTCGTCATGGATTGGGTGCTTGCCCAAGAAAATCATTTAATCAAAGGAAGTCAAAAATGAAAACAAGAACAGCCGCTAACCTTATAGCCGGTACAGCAGGAGTCGTCGCGGTTATCATAATCATTATTGGATGGGACAATTAAACCAAAAAGGTGAAATTCATCGTGCTCAACGAAGCTTCGTTCGTATCGCCATCCCCGCTTAAACTAAAGACAAGTTTTTAAAGATCTAAGTTCTCCAGGTAAACTGTTCGATTTATGTCTGGCATTACACATCACAAAATGGTACTTTTCACCTGAAGGGTTCTAGTAGGAGAGTATTTTGAACAATGTCATAAGAGCAAGTATTGCCTTTCTTGGAGTTGTAGCTCTTGCGGGTTGTGCAACTACCGCTACGAACTCTGTAAAAGCGGCTTCAGTTCCAGGAATGGGAGTCTCAGGCCCTGCTGTAACCAACATACCCCAACTTGAAGTGGCTGATAACGGTACAAGGCTCAACCTTTCATCAGGAAGCACTGCGCAGGCGACTATCTATGATATCGTCGCCCCTCTCAAAGAAACCGAAAGACGCTATATCGCACAGGCAATATTTTTCGTCGCGGATTATGAAAACTGCCTTAGCAATGGAAAAATCCGAGTGCATTCCAATGTCCGCAACCAAGATCGCTTCAACAACCTTTCGCCTGAAGGTTGCTATAACAATCGTCGACAAATTCATAAAATGGCGGGTCTGACCCGTCAGTCTTATGGAAAACTTGGCCGTCCCGATCCAAATAAAATTGTGCGTTACAACACTTTGGCAACCGGACCTGTAAATCAGGGTTGGGGCCCATCCGAATCTTGGAATCGCTATGCCACCCGCACAAGCACAGCTGCAAACGGGCTGACCCGAACGGAGATTCAGGCAAAATACCACACGATTATGGGTTCCAACGCTGAACAGGTCACCTCAGACTTGATTGAGGGAGCTCTAGACGTCCTTAGCAATCCGCTCGGATCCATTTTGGACACGGTTACGCCCGGCTCTTAGTCGCGCCTGGCTATTCGTTGCGGACTCGCAATTACGTAAGGACTTGCTCGCCCGTATGGATATATCTGGTGTTATTGGCTGCCAATCCTAAGAAATCAGCGAGAGGACGCCGAATCTGATCATTATAATGCTCACATTTAACGTCATCCATGTGAGGCGAGTTGCGCTAACAACACGGTTACTTATCCTGGGAAATGAGCGTTATCTCTCCGGCCCGGGCCAGCTTTAATACGCTACCCACCAAACTCGCGATAGCCTTGTCACTGGCGCGGTCAGTAAGAGGAGGCAGTTGCGCAATCTCCTCTTTATAGTTATCAGCCATGCGCTGCGATATGTTCGCAAGCAAGTAATCGACAGATTCTGGCGCTACTTTCTGCCCAGCTTGCAAACCAATCAATAGACTTGATTTCTCAATAGCGCGAAACAAGGTTTGCA
>CAZSUW010000005.1:0-29351 GCA_964610115.1 uncultured Algimonas sp. | reverse complement strand
GCTTGCAAACCAATCAATAGACTTGATTTCTCAATAGCGCGAAACAAGGTTTGCACGGCTTGGCTTGGTAAACGATCTGGCAGATCCTCTAATGACAATATCGCTTGGCGCAATTTTACCGCTTTATCCGTATCTTGGGCTTCTATATGGCCCAAGGCGGCTTCTCTTTTCGCGCGAGGTAATGTTCCCAGGACTTCACCTAGGAACGCCAGTTGAGGATCATCATTCCCACTTTTATTTTTATCAAGCAATTCAAACTGTATCATGGACTCAGCCGCCTTCAGAACCGCAGGTGAAGGCGTGGCGGGCTCAGTCAAAGACGATACGAGCGAAAGAGCCAGTTCATCGGGCAACAAACCCATGACTTCGCCGGCTTTGTCGGACGGTAAATTCTCAAGGATTAAGGCCGCGATTGGGGTCGCTTGGCTTTGTAAGAAGTCAGCGAGAGTGTCCGCGTCTATTTCCGCTACTTTAGGCCAAGGAGATCCATGAACCTCCGCGATTTTCGGACTTTCCAGCGTTGAAACAGCACCCTGACCAATAGCCTCTGACAGCAAGGCCATCGAACGACCCGACCCACCCATTAAACCGCCCTTCCGACCTTCGAGCTCTTGTAAAAAAGAGGAAATGACATTTACCAAGTCATGTCTGGGAACGTGACGAAGGTCGTCCAACGCTTGTTTTATGCTGCGTAAGGCAGGTTCTTGCAAACGTTCGGCAACTGAAACCGCCGCATCCGGACCCATAGAGATCAAAACGATTGCAGCCCGTTGTGTTCGCGTTAATTCCGAATTCATGGAGCCAACCCCCCACTTACCGTGAACGGTATCGGTCTAGAATGAGAGGCATTTTCTTTGCGCGGCCTCCTCACGAATTGTCCGTTCCACACCCCGAACATCAAGCCGGTTCCTGAGTTGAATTCTGAGTTGGAATCAGTGTTGTGTTCTGGGCGGCGTCTTGGGCTGGGCCAATCCATTCGTTTAATAAATCTGCCGCCTCATCCGTATGGTCTTTGGCGGCTTGATTTAACGAAGCGTAGGGGTCGGGTTCTGGCAAACCCGTCTGTATCGTTGTACCGCCCAGTTGCATATCCTGTCTAGGACCATTGAGGGACATAGGGGCCAATGCACCGTCTTCAGCGGCATGACTTGACAGACCTGATCGTAGCAACGGCCTAATCACCAACAGTCCCAGAGCGAGCGCGACCAGAGACATGATCGATAGCTGAACCAAATCCCATAAATGCAGATCCAGCATACGCGCGACCGGGCTGGGGCCCTCAATCAACTCGCCGACGTCTGTGCGTTCAAACGGAAGGCTTTCGACTGTGATTTGATCGCCACGCGCCACATCAATACCCGTTGCCGATATTGCCAATTCTTGAATGGCTTCGAGTTCAGCGGCACTACGGGGTTCGTAAATAGATTCACCGTCCGGCCCCACAGACTTTTCATGATCAATAAGAACCGCGACCGAAAGGCGCCGGATTGCTCCCGGCAAACTTTCGCGATTGGTGAGTATTTCACTGATTTCATATTCGGCGCGATCCGTACTTTCAGACCGTTCGGACTGAGTGGTGCCACCCGCCGCCGCTCCTTCAGGCAGGTTCGACGCCACAGTTGTCGCCCCGTCGCGACCGGAACTACTATCGACCGTCTCCGTGGTCGTTTGACTTCGTAAGACACGACTTTCAGGATCATAACGTCGTTCGGTTACGGTTTCCCGCGTCATCTCTGTTTCAATATTGACGGACACTCTGGCATTGCCACGACCGACCCGGGCCTCCAGCAGGGATAGCAAGTCAGCCTTGATTGATGCGGCTCTGGACAGCTCGGCGGCGACGCTGGGCTCCCCGCCCGGCTCTAAGCCAGGTCCAGATAATAGACCGCCCTCGACATCGATAACAGCGACGTCTCCTGGCTCTAGCCCCGCGACCGCCAGAGCGACAAGATATTGCACAGCCTTGATGCGAGACGCGTCGAAACGACGTGACGCCGACAAGGTGACCGAGGCTGTAGGACTTCCATTGCGACGAGAGAAGCCACGCCCTTGGTTTAAACCAATATGAACACGAGCCGCCCTGACATCCGGCATGGATAGTAACGTGCGAACCAATTCCCCTTCTTTCGCACGCCAATAGGCTGTGTCGAACATATCCGAACTCATGGCAAAGCTGTTCAGATCATCGAACAACTCATATCCCACAACATCTTGTCGTGGCAGTCCATCACGAGCGAGTTCAAGACGCAGTGCATCACGTCGGCGCGTATCCACATATATTGCCCCGCCCTGAACCCGATAGGCGACGTCCAGATTGTCGAGACGCGCAATGACCTCTCCCGCGGTGGAAGGATCTAAATCAGCGTAGAGAAGATCAAGAGACGGCTTGGCAACGACCCGACCCATCAAGATGACGAGCAATATCGTTGTAAGTGAGGCCGCGACGATTACGATGCGTTGACGCAAAGACAGCGTCTTGAAACTATCAAAGAGGTTCATCCTGTCCCTCGCTGCCTCTGTTATAAGAAGGCAGTCTATAAACACTTAATTGGTGTGTTTGGTATTCGAGTAACCGTTATTAAAGCGTTTATGCAAGATCGGAAAACGTCACTTAGAGTGACTTAGGTCATCGAGAACGACGTGCACAAACGTCCGATCAATAAGGCATGCAAAACTCGGCTTCCTCGGACTGATACAGGGTAAGTTTTAGGGATCGGAAGCGATCTATTCAGGGAAAGCCACTTTAAAAAATACGGGGCCGAAATCGTCCTAAAACGCTATCCGGCTGCGTTTTCGTCTAAAACATCAGAGGCCAGACGAAGACGCAGAGCCTCTTCACTAAGACGTCTATTTTGGAGACGAAGGGCGATGACCTGAGGCTCTATTTGGCGCAAAGCACTATCATAGAGATCGGACAGTTTTAGATCCACCGCGGTATCATTTCGCGCGATCAATAACTCCGTCTCCCTCGCCTCCAGCCCGAATAATTGGTTTGCCAGTCGGCTTTGCTCGACCTCCAGTCTTTGCTGCTTGAGTTTGAGGACTTGTTTAAGGCCGGCAACGTCTTGGTTTTTCACGGGTGCAGACTCCTGGCGAGTTTTAGGGCCACAGCAACCGCCGCATAGTGTTCAGGGCGGATTTCCTCACCCACCTCCACAACCGCATAGATTGCGCGCGCAGTGGGTGGATCGGAATGGATTGTGACATCGGCGTCCTTGGCCTTTTCCCGGATCGCCGCTGCGAAGTGATCAACCCCTTTGGCAACACAAATTGGCGCCGAACCGGATGCACGATCCCACTTTAGGGCAACGGCATAGTGCGTTGGGTTGACGATGACGATGTCGGCCGTCGCCACATCCCGAAGCATTGTCCCCTTTGCGATAGCCTGAGCCCGCGCCCGCCTTTCCGCTTTCACATGCGGATCACCTTCCTGTTTTTTATTGTCTTCTTTAATTTCTTCATAGGTCATTCGCAATTTCTGACGATGTGTCCACCAAGCCCAAGGCGCATCGACCAAAGCAATCGCTATTGTCGCCACAATCATCCAACCTAGTAAAATGAGCGCCTCTGATTGTAGCATTTGGAACAAGAGCAATTCTGAGCGATCAATTTTAGGCGCAACGTCTTTGACCAAACGGATCATATAAAGTGTCGCAAAAATCGTTACGACCGAGAGTTTAACCCCGCGCTTAAGGAACTCCACGAGTCCGTCTTTGCCGTATTTCTTTTTGGCATTTGAAAGCGGGGAAACATTACTCAATTTGGGTTTGATGCGATCCGGTGCGAATACAAGACTCCGCTGCGCTATCAGGGCGACAAAGATCGCCACACTGAACAGCCCAAAAACCGGCGCCAAAACCCAAACGATCTTTCCCAGCGGATTGCTACCTTTCACGCCATGAAGTATTTGCTCGCCTAGCGTTTCTGGATGTACGAGGAAGCCCGTCAGAAGGATCATAAGGGCTTGGCAAACTGGTCCGGCAACCGCGACAATGACCAGTCCTAAAGCGAGGTAGAGCGAAAGACCGCTCACTTCTTGGCTTTGGGCGATATTCCCTTTCTTGCGCTCCTCCCGCAGTTTTGACTCTGTCGGGTCGAAACTCTTTTCCTGTCCTGACTCCTCTGCCATTACAACAACGCTGCAAAAGCCCGCATCCAGGCAAGCAGGATAGCAGAGGCGCAGACCATAAGCAGGACAATGCCCGCCAAAGTGATGCCGGGTATGCCGACAAAGCTAACCAGCAATTGCGGCATGGCACGGTTCAAGAAACCCAAGATCAGATTATAGGTAAAGTTCAAAACCAGAAACGGCAGGGCAAGCGACAGGCAAAGCCGCAGCATAGACACCGCTAAGTCCGTGAGCCAGCGCGCCTGATCCCCCATATCCATCATTGATCCGAGCGGAACCGTTTGAAAGGATCGCGCCAACATGACGATCAGTTCAACATGAAGGTTCAAGCTAACCATTAGCGTCAACCCGCCCAGCATAAGAAACGTCGAAATTGTAGGATTGGGCTCTGTCGAAATCCCTTCTCCCAGTGGCTGGGACAAAGACAGAGAATTACTGATAATCGTACCGATTATTTGCAAACCAATCACAAAAAGCCGCAACGATAGACCCAGGGCAAACCCCGACACCGCCTCTGTGAGTATCAGGGTCAAACCTTGGCTCATATTCGAAACGGCCTCGCCTTCAATCAAAGGGAAGAGCAAAAACGAACAGATCAAGGCCACCCCTAAACGGATGCGCACGGGGATGGTGCGCTCTCCGAAAACGGGAACCAAAAGAAAGAAAGCGGACAGCCTGGAAAAGACCGCAATTAATGGCCAGAGCGTGTTTGTAAGAGGTAAAATAGCTTCAGCAAATTGCGACAGCAGATCCATGGTCTTAGGCAACGCCCAAGATGAGGGGGCGCTCTGTCGCGGCGATTTCATTATAACTCAGAACCGGGTTCTTAATGCCTTTCGCTTTGAGCACAGTCCGAAGGAACCGCCGGCGATTCGCTGGGGCCGCTACAACGGCATATGTGCCTCGCTTGGCAGCATCATCTAGCTGGTTCCGTACATCGCCGGCCAATTTGTTGAACTCGTCAGGGCTAAGAACAATATCGGTCCGACCCGCTTCATCACGCATTTCTTTTTCGGCAAAAATGTTTTCCCAATCAGACCCAATTCGGATCATCGGTAATTGCCCTTGGTCATTTCTGAGCTTGCCGATGAAGGTGCGCCCTAAGCGTTGACGCGCCAGATCAGCGATGGCGTCTTGGTTCAGTTTATTCCCCAATCCATCGGCAACTGTTTCGAGGAGAACGGGTAGATTCCTAACGCTCACCCTCTCTTCAAGCAGCAGCCGCATAACCGCCTGTAAAGTCTCAACTGGCACTTTTTCAGGAAGGAATTCATCCAAAAGTTTCCCATTGGCCTGGGCTCTTGCCGGGTCACTTACATGGCGGAAGGCGTCCAATGTGTCCCGCAAAGCCCGTCGCGTCAGTAAGATCGACAGGTTGTCCTGCACCACCTCCAACAAATGCGTGGAAAGCACCTCAATCGGCGTTACCGTTGTGACACCCAGAAGCGCCAACTCATTCTCATACTCTATATCAACCCATCGCGCCGCCGCTTTGAAAACGGGTTCTTGTGTTTGCGTCCCAGGGATTTCCGGATGCTCATCCATTTCGACAAGCGCCATGACCTTATCAGGGTGCAGCTCATGCGTCGCCACCTCGGCCCCTTGCAAGACGATCCGGTAGTTTGACCGTGTCAGCGACAAGTTATCGGACAACCTTATGGGGGGCAGAAGGAATCCATATTCGGCCGCCACATAGCGCCGAATTTTATCAATCCGCTTATCAAACCCGAACTCGGCTTCCATGACAGGTCCGACCAAATCGCGGGCGAGCTCTACGGATAATTCGTCAAGATCCAAGACATCCGCCAAGGACGTCTCCGTCGGTTTGTCTACAACCGGAGCCTCATCAACCAGAGGCTCTTTCGCCTTCGCCGCCGAAAACCACGCGGCAATACCCAGCCCTAGGGCACCCACCAAAAAGGGGAATAACGGCAGGCCCGGGAAAAGGCCGAATATCACCATTATTCCCGCCACAGCAAAAAGCGCAATGGGATGACGTCCGAATTGCTGCATGAGGGCGAAATCAACCGTTCCCTCGCCCCGCCCCTTTGACAAGAGAAGGCCCGCTGCAATCGAGATGATAACGGCCGGGATTTGGCTGACGAGGCCATCCCCAACAGTCAGAACGGAATAAACGCTAATCGCCTCAGAAAATGATAGGCCGTGCATCCCGACGCCAATCGCAATGCCGGCAATCAAATTTAAAAGCGTGATTAGAATGCCTGCAATGGCATCCCCTTTCATAAATTTCGACACACCATCAAGACTGCCTAAAAAAGCGGTCTCTTCCTGTTCCAATCGACGCCGTTGAGACGCTTCTTCATGGCTTATCGCCCCTGCGGATAAGTCGCTGTCGATCGCCATTTGCTTGCCAGGCATGGCGTCCAAAGCGAACCGTGCGCCCACCTCTGCCATTCGGCCTGCGCCTTTAGTGATCACCATAAAGTTCACGATCACCAAGACTGCGAAAACGATCAAACCGATGGCGATATTGCCGCCCATGATGAACATGGCAAAACCTTCAATGACATTGCCCGCCGCATCGGTTCCCGTATGGCCCTGACCGATGATTAATTTCGTGGAAGACACATTTAAGGACAATCTGAGAAGAAGAGAGGCGAGCAGCACCGCCGGAAAGGCGCTGAAGTCCAACGGCTTTTCGATAAATAAGGTCAGCGTGAAAATCAGGATTGCAAAGGCAAAGCTGATTGCGACGCCCAAATCCATCACCCAAGCCGGCATGGGCAAGACCATCATCAGGATAATCGCCATCAGGCCAACAGCCATGATGACGGTTCCCTGTCCGACGACGCCGGATTTGAAACCCAATAACGTCACAACCTAGCCAACGATCGCCGGAAGAACGTAGTTTTCAAACAGGTCGAGCGCCGTCCGCGTCATAAAACCCAAGGACACGAAAAACACGGCAAGCATGGCTGCCAGCTTGGGCACAAAGGTTAGCGTCATTTCTTGAATTGACGTCAGAGCCTGAACGAGCCCGACAATTAAACCCACGACCAATCCAGCCACTAAAAGGGGCATGGCCATCAGCATGGTCGCCCACAGCGCCTGCCCCATCAGATCAAGAATGTCAGTCTCCGTCATTAGATCGGCATTCTCAAGAGTTCTTGATAGGCTTCGACAACACGGTTGCGCACAGTGACTGCCGTTTCCAAGGCCACCTCCGCATTCGCCAAAGCCTCGACGACGGTCTGGGCATCCCCAGTCCCGTTCATCATGGCCTGACTGGAAGTTTCAACGGTTTCAAAGACTTTTGAGAAGGCATCAACACTTTTGCCAAGCGATGAGGCCGCATCGGATGACGCGCTGGATTTAGACGGGCCACCAATTTGGGTTTTGGCCGTCTGATATTGGCGAATAGCATTAGTTGTGGCTGAGAGTTCCATACTTAACGCCTCAAAAGATCCAGCAGGCCGCGATACATCTGACCGGCTTGCTTAAATGTGGTGAGATTGGCTTCGTAGCTGTGCGACGCTTCGCGGGCGTCGGCTAACTCGACCATCATGTTGACATTACTCATCTCGACATAACCGGCCGCATCCGCCAGAGGGTGAGCCGGGAGGTAGTCTAATTCACCCTGGCGACGATCCAGGCTAATCCGTTCGACCTCAACCCGGTCCATTTCATTAGCAAAGGTTATGAGCTTACGCTTGTAACCATGCGTATCGGCATTGGATAAGTTTTCCGAGACAACGGAAAGGCGCTGGGTTTGCGCGCGCATGCCTGAACTTGACGCCGCAAAAATTCTTGCAATTGGATCTGTCACGATAGCCCCTAAAGATTTTTTCCGACCGCGGTTTTCAGCATGGTCAAAGCAGAGCGATAGAGTGCCACCGACAATTGATGATCCATTTGCGCCTGCGCCGCATGCATCAACTCTGTTTCCAATGTCACGGAATTCCCATTGGGCGACATAGGACCGTCCCGCTCTATCGTCGCATCCACATTGGAAAAATCCCGCTCACTTCCGGAGAATTGTTCATAGACTTCAGAAAAGTCGCGGAGGTCTTGGGCTTTGAAACCCGGTGTGTTGGCATTTGCAATATTACGCGAAATGAGGGCATGTCGTTCGGCGCTATAGCTCGACATAGCCCCAGCCATTCGGAGCACAGAGAGGTCAAAGGTCATTTTTAGGCCATCCTAGCCATGGTTAATGCTTTCCTTACAAATGCACCATATTGGTGAATTATTGGTAAATACGTCAGTCAAGAATTTCGTGCGCATAACCCCTTTAGAAAGTCGGTTCAGAAAACGTCGCCTTCCACAACTCGATCGGACATTGGGTCGATTAGTGGGCGTTTCCGGACGTGTGGCGAAAATAGCCGGGCTTAGTGGGCGAGCGCCTATTGGGGCTCACGTTCAAATCGGATCGGTCTCGGCTGAGATCGTGTCCGATGATGGACAATATTGTCTAGCCGCCCTCTACGCGGATCCCATTGGCCTGAGCACCGGAGAAGCCGTTCAACTCTGTGGAAATGAAACGCTTTACCCCAGCCTGGCCTGGTGTGGAGACGTGTTAGACCATGAAGGCAAACGGATGGACGGTTCGCGCCCTCCGCAAGGGGTTGAGGCCGCCGACCTGCACCAATCCCCCCCGCCCGCAATTAATCGAAAGCCGATAGGGCCGCGATTGGAGACAGGTTATGCGGCGCTGGATACATTTCTGCCCCTCTGCCAAGGTCAACGCATCGGCCTATTCGCAGGGTCGGGCGTCGGGAAAACCACCTTGCTAGCGGGCCTCGCCCGTCAAACCATTGCGGACGTGACTGTGATCGCTTTGATCGGTGAAAGAGGCCGTGAAGTCCGGCATTTTGTAGACACGGTGTTGGGTGAGACCGGCATGAAAAATACGATTGTCTTCGCCGCGACGTCCGATGCCGCCCCGGCGGTAAAATTACGAACGTCCAATCTCGCCATGGCCTCAGCCGAAGTTTTCCGACAACAAGGCCATCACGTGCTCTGCCTGTTTGATAGCCTCACACGTTACGCGCAGGCCCACCGAGAAGTCGCCCTATCGCAAGGTGAACCCCCCGCTTTGCGCGCCTTCCCCCCCTCGACCTTTCAGGCGCTTTCATCCCTGTGCGAACGCGCCGGTCCGGGAGAAATGGGCGAAGGCGACATAACGACTGTTTTCACTGTCCTGGTGGAAGGGTCTGACATGGAAGAACCCGTTGCCGATACTGTAAGAGGCATTCTTGACGGGCACATTGTGATGGATCGAAAGATTGCGGAACGGGGGCGTTATCCCGCGATTGATATTGGGCGCAGTGTTTCGCGGTCCCTGCCGGATTGCGCGAGTGCTGAGGAAAACGCGCTCTTATCCGATGGGCGATCCCTGCTGCGCCGGTATGACGAAGCCCGGCTGATGATACAGTCTGGATTATATGCACCCGGAGGGGATGCGCAGCTCGACCGCGCGGTCGCTCAGCAAGACAAATTAGATCGCTTCCTTGCCAGCGGCCCATCGACTGGCCTTGATGATCCGTTTGAGGCCTTAACTCAGGCTTTAGGCGTTACTGAGGGCTAGCCCTGTCAGACCGGATGTTCCAAGGCCAGATCCCAAAATCGTTAGAGCAAGCGCGCCTGAGCTAAACGCCGACGGGCCTGTCTGCAATTGTCTTTGAAGCAGGAAGCGTTGGGTCATTTTTTCAATGCCGGACTCCGTCGCCAAGGTCTGACGCAGGTCGCCTTCAATAAATTGCTCTGCCCGTCTGGCCAGCGTTTCTACCTGCTTATCAATATCAATATTGGAGAAACCGTCCGGCAGAAGGAAAGCGGTTGTAAAGACTTCCCGCAAAGGGGAGGAACCCAGCACGCGAAACCAAAAAGCGCGGTCCGAGGAACTTTCTGATGCAAGCTCACTGATAGAGTCGGAAAAGTTTAGCGCGAGACGGAGGTCATTGTCTTGTTCGCCAACGGATTGTTCAAATGCGTTCTGGCGTGACCGCGTTATAATGTCTTCGATCTGCGTTTTGCTGATCCGTATAACACCCCGCTCATCAGGTCGGATAACGGATGCTAAGGCTAGGTAATCACTGTTGTTCAAGCGGCGGGCAAAGCCATTTTCGTCATCAGGGCCGTCTTCAATAATACGGCGCACAAAGGCCCCCTTATCGAGTTCGCTTTCGAGGCCAAAGGCTTGCAGCGCGGTTTTTAAAACGCGCCGATCCGTCATAAAATCCGATAGGCTTACCCCGTCCGCCTCGCCCATCACAGCTCTGAAATGGGCCTCATCCCGCGCGATATCAGGCGAGTCTGCGAACGTTTCCACCTGACGGTCCAGCGTTACTTGCAAGAACGTCCAGCCACTTAATCCGCCCCCAATCAGTGATGGCGCGATGGGCATATCAGGCGCGCATAGCCACGGGCTGATCCTCGCGACTTTGGTTCGCCTTCATTGCTGCAAAGAGCGCGGTCTCTAGAGCAATTAACGGCTTAAGGTGGCAAAGGGCAGAATAGTGTCGCCCGCCCTCCCACGCACGACGTGAAAGGGCGAGCTTGTCCCCCCCTTGGGAGTTTTCAAAAACGTACGCCAAAGCTTCATATCGGTCGGCGATGTCAATCTTCGCTGTAGCTTCCATCATATCACCAGATAAGATCGTTTGCAGGGCGTGATAAAGACGCGTCACGGGCGTACGCACGGTGTCGGGATGGATGACATCAGAAAGTCGTAAAACGTTCACGTCATTTCCTTCAATACAGATTTGACCGCGTTTGGGACCATTGGCGAGCAGAGCGCCGTTGACAAGGAACTTTTCATTTGGCTTCAAGCTAATCATGAGTCCTGACATTAGGCTGCTCCTGTTTGGGACATTTTATTGACGGGTATGCCGCTCAGACCGTCGAGAACCGCGCGATTAATATCGACAAGGACGTCTACACGACCCTCATTCCGGTACAGACCTAGCGTGTGTGTCCGAACGAAATTGGCCAGCTGTAGGAGGCTTAGGCGCAGACCCTCTGGCAGGTCATTCTTTTCATCAAGCAGGTCGACAGAGAAAATATCCCACAGCCTTAGATTCTCTGAGAGCACTGCGGCGCTATCCGCCTCAAGGTAGAAATCCGATCCACAATATGGCTTCAGTTTTAAAATTGCGCGTCGCAAAATTTCGATTTCCACGGACTTGCTATCTGCCGTTTCATCACGCGTTGTTTGATATGCCGAATAGGCAAGGCGAGAGTATGACATGCAAGCGAAGCCTTTACGATGACTTTAAAAATAGAGGAGGTCGTAAGGGCGGCGAAATCCGCCCTCACGATTTGTTTTAAGACGGTCCTATCGGAACAGACCCAAGAGCGACTGAGGCGCCTGATTGGCAATCGACAAGGCCTGAACGCCCAGCTGCTGCTGCACCTGAAGGGCCTGCAACCGCGCGGAGGCTTCTTCCAGATTGGCATCCGTAAGGGTGGAAATACCGACCTTGAGGCTATCAGAAAGCTGTGTTACGAATTCGGACTGTTGGTCGATCCGCTTTTGCTTAGAACCAAACTCAGAAGACGCATCAATAGCGGTCTGCAAGAATCCTTCGATCTGGTCCAGAGCCGCTTCGGCACCTTCATCCGTTGTCACGTTAAGCGCGTCCAAACCCGCCAGACCGCCACCCGCTTCGGTGACTTTTGTTTGTTCGTTAGCGACAGCCGTGATGGAACCATTATTCGTATTGGTCACATCAAAGTCGATCTCATTGGCATTCGTGCTATCGATTTTCGCTGTTACACCGGTCAGGCCCGCCGCATTGATTGCATCCCGGATGCCAGCAGCAATGGAATCCTGATCATCTGTCGCTGACGCCGTATAGGTGATGTCAGTGCCCTGAATAGAGAAGTTATAGCTATTGCCTTCTGCTTCACCCGCTGCGGCAGTATTGATCGTAATCGCCAAGGCATCTGAGACGGCCCCGGAAGAGCCATCAAGACCCGACGCTGCAAATGTGGCACCGCCCGCATCAGATGCTGCAAGCGTATCCGTCACGGCCGCATCTGTCGTTAGGTTCTGACGATTAACCGTGATTTTTGTGGCGGAGACGTCTCCGTTCGTGTCACGGTCGAGAGATGCGAGAACCGAAATAGAACCACTGCTATTCAGAAGGTTCTGCCCATTAAACTGGGCAGCATTTACCGTTGTACCAATTTCTTTGACCAATTCATCCAAATCCGTCTGAATCTTATCGCGGTCCACATTGGATTCTTGCGCACCAACGATTAACTCCTTGGCATCCTGGAGAAGGCTCGTTACCCGCTCTGATGCGTTCCGTGCCACGCCAACCGTGGCTGAACCAAGGTTCAGCGAATTGCCAATTTGTTCAAACGACGCCACATCCGTTTCCATGACCGTCGAAATGGCCCAAATCGCGGAGTTATCGCGGGCATTTTCAACGCGCTTGCCCGTTGAAATTTGGCTTTGAACTTCAGCCAAGCCTTTATTGATGCCGCGAAGTGTCTCAAGCGCGACCATCGCGCCTTTATTTGTAAGTATGCTGGACATGATGTCCCCTTTTGGAATGTCAGCCTGACAAGATCGCCTTGTTCAAGTGCTGAGATGACATGAAACCGAGCACAGTGAAGGCATCGGCACTCAAGTCGTCCTGACAAAACACTGCCGCTTTTGATGACGGGCAGCGAACTCTCCTGAGTGAGACCTGATTATGCATCATTTTATAATTATATGTTAATTCACACCGTTTTGTTTGCAATTATACCTTGATACCCGACATGAAGCGCCTGAGAGTCCCGGTCATATGCCCCTACTCTACACTCTGACTTCGCCTCATTCTCAAGACGGTACCGCGCGCTTGCCGCGCCGTTTAAAGCCGCAGAAAGAAGTTTAGCATTTTGTTCCACAACCCGTTCGAGCGGGTCTAATATGCGTCGTAGCTCTGACGCTGTTGCGTATATTGAAATTTCCTGAAACGCGCTCTCCAGGTCTTCAGCATAACGAAGTTTTAGGGCGCTTAAGTCACCGAGCTGCTTATATTCAGCGTCCAGCAGAGCTTGGTTCTCTTGATCAATGATCGACTTTAAGAGACCGGCAATACGGTTCAAATCTGAAAGGTTAGGTTGACTGCGCATAATCTAACCTTGCTCCGAGGCATTGTCTTCAAGGCCCACTTGTTTTTTCAATTGATGTGCAATGTGATCCGCAAGACCGAACCCCCCTGCGGCAACCAGATCCTCCGCTATGGCCTCTAAAAAGAAACCGCTCATCGCGTCACCTAGTCCGCCCGTGTCGGATGTGAACACACCAGACAACCCCGATTGCTTCAACATTTGCGAGACGAATACAGCTTCGAACTCCAACGCCTTCTTTCTAATTGTGTCGGCCTGAAGACTTGTTTGATCGTTAATCTGAATAGGGGCTTGTAGACTGTACCCGTTTTTGGTGTTTTGTAATTGCATTTTTGTGGCTTATTCCGAAGGTTTTAAATGATTAGTAAATATTGTAACACTATATGGGTGTATGTTCTTACCTGAAAGACTCCCGAATCACGGTGACCGCATGCACACGCAAGGGAACAGACAAAAAAGCGCGGAACAGGACGGCAATAGAATTTCTGAATGGGATGAAATGATAGGAAAAAGCGTCACCCAGACCCTTCACTCTCACATTGATTCACAGGAAGCACAGGCCAATCTGCTCGGGACTTCACCTCTAAGCTTTGAGATACAGAATACAGAACAGATAGAAGCCTTGACTACGCTATCTAATCACCAACCAGACAGTGCTGCGAATAAAGAGACGCTCTCAGTTCCAACAAGCGTCGCAACAGTCACCCCACTACAAGACCCCACTCAGACTGGACGCTTGCTGACGATCGCGAAAGACGGACCCGGTTTAAACCGCCTTGGAACCCCAAAAGACACTGCGTCTCAGACAGGAACAGTTCTTGCTGAACCGCTAAATACTGAAGCAAGCCCTGCCAATCATCGCGCTACGCTGATGCATGAAAATAGCGCTTCGTTGAAAGCAAATTCGCACATAACGGAAAAGGCCGGGAAAGACGGGCTTGAACGAGCTGACCCTAAAGGTAGCCGTCTGACAGCTGACGTATTAAATGAGACACGTCTTAAAGCGCAGCCAAATACCGCTTCCCTCGATAAACAGCCCATAGCGTCGACGCTGGACTTAGTGCCGGGAACAACCAGTCGAGAAACGACGCCAACACCGTCTTTATTGTCCTCTCAATCCGTTGCGCCCTCCGGGCCCCCGGCTCTCCTGACGCCGGCTTCACATAGTCCAGCGCTTCCAGTTTTGATCGCTAACCCAACAGCCTTGCCAGATGTGATTGTCAGATCCGTCTTCGCGTCTCAAAAAGCCATCATCCAAATTGATCCGCCGGAAATGGGGCGCATCTTGATGGATTTCGATTTCACATCGGATCACCGACTTATTGTTTCCTTATCAGCGGAGACGGACGCTGGGCGCCAAGCGCTTATCGCCCGAATGGATCAGATTAACGCCCTTCTCCGCGAACAACTCATCGGGGACTTCTCTGTCCAGATTGAGGACGGATATTCAGGTCAAACAGCTCCAGGCCAGAGTTTTGGCGACGGAAACGACGGAGACGGTTCATCCCACCAAAGGAGTGGGTTCAGCGACATCGATCTTGTCGATGAAACCTTGGCGTTAGAGGATGAAGCCAGTTTGACCCATTTCATCTTAGAAAAGCGCCTAAATCTTCGTGTCTGAGACAGGGCCAAAGCATAAGCAAAGAGGAGTCAGCAAATGACAATCATCTCCCCCGCATTTAGCAAGGTCATTCAAGGCCCCTTGGTCAATGAAGCGAATCCTGATCTTGGCACGACAAATGATGCCAGTGAAACAAGCGCTGAATTTGAAACGTTCTTGAACTTACTCACCGCGCAAATCCGCAATCAGGACCCTCTGTCTCCTCTCGACTCCACACAATTTGTTGACCAGCTCGCCACATTTAGTGGACTAGAACTTCAAGCCAAAGGCAATGCGCTGCTTGAAGATATTGCTGAAATGATCGCGCTGGGCCAAGCAACCTCTGAAGATGGGGCCTAGCGCTCTTGCTTCGCCATATCGAGGATGAGAACATCCTTGATTCCTTCAGTACGAACATCTTTTGCCGCCTGCAATAATGTGGCGCGCAACAGTTCATAAGTCTGTGTTGAGGTCAAGTCTTGGCCAAAAGCCCCGTTACGCGACAAGGCCAAGAGTTCACGTACAAAAGCATCTCGAAACTTCGGCTCATGTGAGAAAATATCCGCACCCGCTTTATCATCAAGTTCAATCGCCAAGTTCAGGATGATCAGGGCGTCTACGCCATCTTGTCCGATTTCCGGCACAATGAACTGACGTTTGAACCGCAAAAGACTAAACGCATCTGCCGATGCCGCTTTATCGCCCTTTGCTTTACCGCCGTCCTTTTTGTCGTCAGATTTTCCGTCAGCCTTTGATTTTTCCGTTTTGTCATACGCCCCATCTTCTTTGGCGCCACCATCACTTTGCACAGTGACAAGCGAACGTGTTTTGACCGTGTTTGAGACGGCAACGCCACCGCCAGCGGCACCCATCATGACGATTAAACCTAAGATCTGTTTCATGTCTTCCGTCCGTTAAAAGGGGATGATCTTATCCATAAGGCGCGCACCGGCACGGTCTGATGTGGCGCGATCAATGATACCGTGCCCACCATAGGTGACGCGCGCCCCAGCAATTTTATCAAGCGTGATGACATTGCGCCGCGAAATATCTTCCCGACGGACATAACCTGACACCACGATCTGTCGGGTTTCGGAATCAACACGAATATCCTGCGCGCCTTCAATGGCCAGATCACCATTGGGGGTAATGCCAACCACTTGGGCCGCCAAAGTCAGGGACAAGCTTTCCCCGCGTGAGCGATTGCCCTGGCCGACAACATTATTGTTAGAGGAAATATCGATCGCCGGATCGAGTGAAGCGCCCTGCGGCAGATTGCGATTGATAACCTCGGGCAATCCGAGAAGACTGCCAATCGAAAACCCGCGATTTGATTGGCGGCTGCTCGATAGAGAGTTGTTGAAATCGGCGGAGTCATCAATGTCGATCATAACGGTCAGAATATCGCCGATTCCTCGCGCCCTGCGATCACCGAACAAAGATTCTGGAGACGCACTCCAAAGCGAAGCGGAACGCGACGTCGCCATCTCTCGGGCTTGATGGGCAATAACGGGGTATTCTGCTTGCGCGCGCGGAACGGGGTCGTAAGCGCGCTGAACGGGCTTGGGGGACGTTGCGCAGCCAATCAGAGGGAATAACCAGATTAAGCCGAGGCAAGATCGAAACACGGGTTTTCTGTAAGAGCGCATACTAACCAACCTCCACTTCGCCGGGTCCGGTAATCCGGCCCATGATGGATTTGCGACTATCAAGGTTCATCACACGAATTTGGGCGCCAGATGATCCTTCGTCCAAGGCCCGCCCAACCGTTTCGATCGTCAACGATCCGGATTTATAAACGACGGTCACAACTTGATTGCGTTCAACAGCCAGCGGCTCGCGGATAAGATGTCCTTCAATCACCGTTCCGCTGCGTATTGTGCGGGTGGTTTCAAGGCCTAGAATTTCGGTGGCATCGCCCGTTACCATTGCGGCAGTGATCTGCGTCCCGCGGGGTATCGTGCGGTTTGCCGTCGGTTCCGAGGCATATGCCATCGCAGGCGCGAAGAGGATCAGAATTGGGAAAATGTAACGCATAGGTCTATCGAATGCGTGTCGTGGCAGCGAACATTTCATCGGCCGCTGTGATAACTTTTGAGTTCAGCTCATAACCTCGCTGCGCCTCGATCAACTCGCTGATTTCTTCAACGACATCCACGCCGCTATCTTCGAGATAACCTTGGCGCATTTGGCCAATACCGTCTGTACCGGCCGCACCGGAAAACGGGGCCCCAGACCCCGCTGTTTCACGGAATAGATTCCCGCCCATCGCTTCCAGACCCTTGGCATTGGAAAACGTATGTAAGCTGATCGTGCCAATCGTTTGACCCGCAGAGCTATTATCAAAATAGGCTGTAACTTCGCCGTCACCACTTATAGCAATTCGCCTTGCGTCAGCCGGGATCGTAATACCATCTGACAGCGGATAACCGTCAGAATTGACGACCTGACCGTCAGCATCGCGATAAAATTTCCCGTCCCGCGTATAGGCTTGTTCACCGCTGGGCAGGTCGATTTGGAAATAACCCCGCCCCTCAATCGCGACATCAAGATCGCCACCGGTTTGCGACAGTGCTCCCTGAACTAATTGTACAGATACCGTTGTTGGCCGGACGCCCAAACCAATCTGAATACCCGCCGGCACAGTCGCACCGGTTTGCGAGGAAAGTGTCCCTGGCGTCTGGATTTGTTGATAAATCAGGTCGGCGAATTCTGCGACACGGGGCTGATAAGCCGTCGTGCTCATATTCGCGATGTTGTTGGATATGACATCAACACGGGTTTGTTGAGCCGCCATTCCAGTTGCTGCAATTTTGAGAGCGTTCATCCTGAAGCTCCTTTCCTTTTTCTTTAGGCGCTTTGCCCGTTAGGCACTTTGTCGAAGCGTTTGCGCGAGTGTTTCGAGCCGCTTATTATCGATTTCAAGAAGGCTTTGTCCGGCATCATAGAAGCGTTGAACCGAGACCATGCGGGCCATTTCAAGAACTGGATTGGCATTGCTGTCTTCCAAAAACCCGCTGGAGATTGTGGGCGTTTCAACGGGTTCTGTTTCAGCACTCTGCCAGTAATTACCGCCAAGCCGGCTGAGTGAAATTGGGTCAGCCCTCACAACACCCACAATAGCAAATTCTTCGCCGTCGATACTCAATGTTCCGTCACTCGCTACAGAAATCGTTGCGGCATCCGGAGGAATGATGATTTCGCCGCCGCCAACATCAAGGACCGCATTTCCAGCGGGGTCAATTACGCGGCCAATATCGTCGGTCAAAAAGTGTCCGGCACGGGTCAGCCCGACACCGTCATCCAGCTGGACTTGAAAGAATCCTTCGCCTGTAATTGCAAGGTCTAGCGTCCCGCCCGTATGCCTTAAGCCCCCATCTGAGAAGTCAGAGACATGGGCCGCAAGTCGACCAATTGATGTTGATCCGTTGACAGCTGCACCTCTCTGCGTCCGCGCAATAAATTCAGAGAATACGGCCCGTTCGGCTTTATAGCCCGTCGTCGAACTATTGGCGATATTGTTGGCGATCGCACTAAACTCGCGCATCAAGCCAGCCTGCCGCGATAAAATCGTATAAGTCGGACTACTCATTTGATAGGCCTTCCCGTAGCGAGGCCAGATCAGCGTCTATCGTTGCAATGGCTGCTCGGGCCTTACTCAAACTTCTTGGCGGTGGTGGTGGCGCAGTGGATGCTCTTGGTTCACTTGCAGATGCAATCACGGAAGGAACTTGTACGGTTAGCTCTGGCGATATCGGGCTTTCTTCAGACAGATGCGATTGCGCATAGGCTTGAAGTGTATCCAAGTCTGTCCCTTCCTCGGCGGAAAGGCGGAGAAGACCATCCATCGCACGAAGCTGCTCAAGCGGATCGTCGCTCGCAAGGGCTTCGGAGAACGCCGTCACCACCCGGTTGACCTGCCTATTAATATCGGGGTGATTCAAATCAGGGGCGGCACTTAGAAGCGTATACGCCTCGGCGATCTGGCCGCGATCGATCGAAAGACTAGCAAGACGGGCCAGATTCTCCGACGCATTTAACTGCGAATCTGGGACGACTTCTGTCAGGATGTATGGGGACACAAACGCATCACCCTCTTCAGATGACGACAGCTCTTTCAAAAGCGCCATCGCCGTTAATTGATAAATATGATCGCGGTCCGCCAACCAATCGAGTTTTGCACGCGATTGATCGAGGTGGCGGTCCTGATCCAGCAGCGCGAGCAGATAGACGACATCAGGATCGCCCCGATCAAACGCGGCATCGATAACGCCTCGGCTCGTCAACCCCAACAGGACAGACTGCGCCAAGGCTGTATGGTTCGCTTCTGCGGCGCGAATTGCGACTTGTAGTCCAACCCGACGATGAAGCCAGACGGGAAGATCAAGAAGCGTTCTTGAAATTTCACGAGAAAATTCTGGGAGGTTCTGATCCTTAGGAAACGGTCCGCCGACAAGTAAAGCGAAGACCCCGACATGCGGACCGCACGTCGAGAATCTCAGTAAATGACTCTGATCGGCATAGCTTAAGCTTCCTGCGAGCGCGTGGGCCGCCAAGGTCAGCACGGGATCGACAGACGCATTGCCGGACATAGCGGTTAGCTCTTCCGCGAGACCATCGGCCAATAAAGATGCACCCGCACCCGTTTCGTCTTCCAGCGTTTTAAGGACCTCAAAATCCTGACACGCAACGCCATCAAATGTAGAGCGCGCCGGCACGGCGCTTTCTGATTGTAATGACGGCGGTGTTGTGGCCTCGCCAGGCTCTTTTATCAGAACTAGCCCTGACTCTGATGCCTGCATGAGAACGCGGCGCAGGCTGTTTTCCCGCGCCGGGTCTAAAGCCTCAGACGCAGAAGAAGCGTTTAACGGCGCGTCATTGGCCATGGCACAAATCGGCAGGGCCGTGGAAGCCAATATCCCTATCAGTAGCGTTAGGCGGATCATGCCGCGGCCTTCCGTAAGGCTTTGAGGGCCTCTTCGACCTCGGTAAAACTTGGGCGGGAATGAATGGGCGCGGAGCGCCGCGCGACCTCGACAGCAATGGCTGGCTCATTCTTGTGAAGCGAACTGACCAGCACTTCTCTCGATAGGTTGTAGAAAAAAGCTTCCTCTTCACGGATTTGTTTTACGCGGCCTGCCAATGGGCCCACGAGGCCATAGGCCATAAACACGCCCAGAAAAGTACCAACGAGAGCGGCCCCAATCATGCTGCCCAAAATCTCCGGGGGCTTGTCAATAGACGCCATGGTTTTGATAATACCCAGGACCGCCGCAACGATGCCCAAAGCTGGAAGCGCGTCAGCAACGGTCTGCAAAGCGTGGGAACCGTGGAGTTTTTCCTCCCGCATCGTCTCTAACTGCTTATCCAGCAGCTCTTCGACCTGATATACATTGTCGAAGTTCATCAACATGGACCGGATCGTATCGCAGATCAGCTCGACAAAATCAGTCGCCGCCAAAATCCTTGGGTAATCCTGGAAAAGCGCACTGTTCTCAGGGTCTTCAATATGGCTTTCGACTTCAACAGGGCTGTCTTTGGAGAGGCGGACAAGCTCGTACATCAGACAGAGCAAGTCTGCGTAGTCCTGTCGCTTCCATTTCGGCCCTTTAAAGACGGCCATAATATCGCGACCTGTTGACTTCACGATGTGCATATCATTGCCGCAGAGAAAGGCCCCGACAGCCGCGCCGCCAATGATCATCATCTCATATGGGAGCGCGTAAATGATGATATTCATCTTGCCGCCCGCAAGAATATAACCGCCGAAAACACAGATCAGCGTCAGCACAATACCAATAATCGAGTTCATGCCCTTAGGTATTACGCCATTTATTAATTATTGTTCAATGTGAATGCTATTTGGTGTTTTTTTCGACTTGTGATGCCGCTTTGAGAGACTGCTTGAGAAACGCGGGATCGATAGGTTGGCAAAGTTGTACAGCCTTACTACCCTGATCCATACCGAAACGACCGCGGACGATCTGCTCTGTTCCATGACTGGCCGCGATGCGCAAACTCACCGTATCGAGATTAAGACGCGGAGCCGCTATGACCTGGCCAATCTGCAAGCGCGTACAGTCGGCGATTGTCAATGATACCTGCGTCGCAACAGCCCGCATGGGCACTTTCAAGCATCCCAACCTATTGCGAAGGTCTTGCTCGGCCTCCTGATCCTCAATCCGAGATGGGGGTTGTCTTTCGGGTACACGAAACGCTTCATGTAATGCCACACAGCAAGCAAGCGTTAGGTAGATCTCAAAATTCAATGGTCCCTCATACTCGGACTTTGATCCACCCATTTGAGCATTTTCATAGCCCGGAGGAATGAGTAAAAAGCGGGTTCGGAAAACTGAATCCGTTCCCACGGGCCAGTTTAAATCACCGACTTTCAGTGACGGCAGCCAATGTGATAGATTGATATCCGCTTGCATCATCTTCCTGCGGAGGGCCTCCGCAAATGTCTTTAAGAAATGCAATTCAAACGCGCCCGGCGCTCTACCATCATCCCCTTGGTTCAACGCAATGGTCGTTAGACGGCTCGCCACATCGCCAGGGACACACAAGCAGATCGTCTGCGACGTCGGGGCCGAACCAAATCCATGGATCAAAGCCGAAGGGGTTTGCGATAAATCCAACTGGTCCGCGCCTATGAAGTCAGCTTTCGCTAATCGGCTGGTCCAACCCGGTGCGGCCACCAATAGCGTTTGCGTCTGCGCGACATGATCGGCCAGAAAGCTCGATAACCATGCGCGTAGGGCCCGCTGATTTTCAGCACCAGACGCGGCTTGAATTTTACGTTTTAACACGGACATGAAGATATCTCAGAACTGGTTGTTTATATTATTCACACCATTTGGTTGCTCAGTTGTTAAGATTGATGAAACCCTTCCCTAACCGTATCTCATCAAGATTTAGACACGCCATTAGTGTACTTTGGATTTCGCTTCTGGAGGTATCAATGGCAAATGTCGCCCCGACAATCATTATCAAGCGCCCAAAGGTCGTGGCGGGTGGCGGCCACCACGGTGGTGCCTGGAAAGTCGCTTATGCCGACTTTGTGACCGCTATGATGGCCTTCTTTCTTCTCATGTGGCTTCTTAATGCCACCACTGAAGAGCAGAGAAAGGGCATTGCGGATTACTTTAACCCAACCATACCCATAGCCTCGCAATCGGGGGGCGGTTCTGATGCCCTACAAGGTGATACAGTGCATGCGAGCGCGAAACTGGTCAAAGAAAAGCGCCAGACAGATGAGCAAGCGACACAAAGCCATAAAGACGCGACAGCGGCTGAACAGGACAGTGCCGCGCGGAAAATGGAGGATGAGTTAAATGCCTCTCTGGCGGCCGCCACTGATGGGCTCTCAGAGCACATCTCCCTCCGCGTCACCAAAGAAGGTATCGTCATCGAAATTACAGATCGCGACCAACGCCCTCTGTTTCGATCCGGCTCTGCAGAACCGTCGAGCACTTTGACCGAGCTTTGCGCCATCGTCGCTGACGCTTTGAAAGATGTGGGAAATCCGTTGAAAATTGTTGGACACACGGACAGTTTCGCGTTTCCGCAAGGCTCTAACTATAGTAATTGGGAACTCTCTAGTGACCGGTCCAACACGGCAAGACGCTTGCTTGCTGAGGCGGGGTTTCCGAATAATCGCATTGTTGAAGTTTCCGGACGGGCTTCCGTAGAACCTCTCGTCGACGACCCTCTGGATCCGCGCAATCGTCGCATCTCAATAACGCTGCTTCGCTAAAACTTCGTCCAATCATCCAAAGCAAGGAGAAGGCCGTAAACTCTCATATGGTGTTTTTCTTATTGTACATCTTTTGTTAAACAAGCAAACCTAGCGTGAAGGCATCCAAAAAATTCTGTTCAAGGACTGAACAATGACAATATCTTCTTCGCTAAATGCGGGCGTGATGGGCCTGAATGTGAACTCCACGCGGCTCGCGGCCATTTCTGACAATATCGCCAATTCTGCAACTTATGGCTATAAACGGACCGAGGTCGATTTCTCATCCATGGTCGTCAATCAACGCCCCTCTATCTACACGGCGGGCGGCGTAAGAAGCTCAGTTTACAAAGCCGTATCTGATCAAGGCTCACTGATAAGCACAGGGCGCGCAACAGATATCGCTGTTAATGGTGCAGGCTTAATCCCCGTAACAACCTCGCAAGGCATCAATGCACCTGCCGCGGAACGTGAATTTCTCATGGTCAGCACTGGGGGGTTCTCCCCTGATGCCGAAGGGTTTCTGAGAACAACGTCTGGGCTCTATTTATTAGGGTGGCCTGTTGATGCCAATGGCAATGCGCTCACCTCTGGCCGGACAAGCCAAACTGGATTGCAACCCGTTTCAATTAGCGACGGCATATTTGCCGCCGAGCCGACCTCCCAGATGAATCTAGGGGTGAACCTGCCCGCCGATCGCTCACAAATCGCGACGGGGGAGAGCATTGATCTACCGGTTGAGTATTTCGATCAACTTGGCTTACCCCAGACTTTGACCATCGCATATACCCCCGGAGCTGACGGGGAATGGAGCGCGACCATAACAGACAATGCCACGGGCGATCTTGTCGGCGGGATCGACCTTCGCTTTGGACCCGATGGCTTATTAGAGACGATCAACGCAAACAATAATGCCACCTATGACCCGGTGTCTGGCAATCTAGCATTTGCCACCTCAGCGGGCCCTATATCCGCTTTCATCGGGCGCAGTGGTGAAAATGGGGGTCTCACCCAACTCGGCGCAACATTCTCCCCCTTTGATGTGCAGAGCAATGGGTCTCCGGTTGGTGAGCTACAAAGCGTGGATATTACCCCGGACGGCTTTGTTCAGGCGATCTATGATACAGGCGTCCGCCGTACCCTGTTTCAAATCCCAGTTGCGAGCGTCACAAATCCAGACGGCTTAACCGCCGTCGACAATCAAGCTTTCGCCCGCTCAGCCGATTCTGGTGACATTTATCTCTGGAATGCGGGCGATGGACCCACGGGCGAAATCGCCGGGTTCACGCTGATGGAAAGCACAACAGACATTGCCGCAGAATTGACGGCCTTGATCGAAACCCAACGGGCCTACAGCTCGAACGCCAAGATCATCCAAACCGTTGACGAAATGCTTCAAGAAACGACCAATTTGAAGCGCTAAGTCCCGCGCGATGAAACGCTATAATCCATGTCCCTGCTAAGAGCTTTAAGCGCCGCTCAATCCGGTCTCGGCACATCGTCGCTGCGTGCCGAGGTCGCAGCGAACAATATCGCAAATGCCAACACGCCCGCTTATGCGGTTCGTGAGGTCGACGTGCGAGCGACCGGCAATGGTGTCGGCGTTATCGCCATTTCGCGGGCAAGCGATGGCGGCATTGCAGAGGCCCGGCGGAGCGCAGACGGGCAGTCAGCGCGATCAGATATTCTGACGACGGCCCTGCGAAGCCTCGAACAGGCGCTCGGCCAGCCTGGTGACGGCATCGGTCTTCTTGATCGGATTGAAGATGTCCAATCCAGTTTGGAAAATGCGGTCGCGACGCCAGAAAGTGACACCGCTTTGTTCACATCGGTCGAGAGCCTCGAACAGCTAGCCAGAGAATTACAATCCCTTTCGGAAGCCACAAACAAACTCCGCACAGACGCGGATATCGCCCTCGGTCAGGATGTGGAACGCGCCAACCGTGCTATGAACGACATACATTCCTTAAACGCGCAAATTGTCGCCAATAATGCCGCCGATATTGTCAGTGCTGACTTAATTGATCGACGCGAAATCCTGATCAACGATCTTGCGAAAATCCTGCCTATACAAGTGCAACAAGACGATACGGGTCGGGTTCAGGTTAAAACGTCCGACGGCGCCCCCCTTGTCGGCTTTGCTGTTCATCCAATAGAGTTTGACGCGGCTGGGTTTATTCCCGCAGGCGCGCGGATCGATGACACACCGTCATTACTCGGCACGCCCCAAATCGGTGACCACACGCTCTCGCTGCGCGAAGGGTCTTTAGCGGGACACTTAAAAGTTCGCGATGATATCGCACTCACATTTTCCGATGAGATCGATCAATTAGCGTCCGAACTTATTGTAGCCTTTCAAAACCCAGCAGAGTCGACCGGCCTCTATATTGATGGGGGCGGGACTGGCTTACCCCTCCGAGGATTAGCCGGTCGGATCACCCTCAACCCAACTCTTTCTGACGCCCCGAATCGTCTCCGCGATGGTCTAGCAGCGACATCATCAGGGCCAGTCGGCGACACAGGGCGGCTCTCGCAATGGCTAGACGCCGTTCAAACTTTCCCGCAACGGGCCGCAACCATTGCCAATACATTGGGTAGCGATTTATTGCGCCAAGACAGCGTTCACGCCGGCAATCTGTCCCGCCAAGCAACGCTTCAAGAAGCGGAGCTTTCCCGCACTGGCGTCGACACGGATTTCGAACTGCAATCCTTGCTCGCCATTGAACAATCCTATCAAGCCAATGCCCGCGTCATTCAAACGGTAGCGGACATGATGGACACATTGCTGAGACTATAAATATGCGCCTTATGCTCTCCCCCGATACCTTGTTTTTTCGCAGACAAAGTCAGCAAACCGCACTGATCCGAAGCCAGCTTGAAACGGCGGGTACGGAAGCTGTGACAGGTCGGCGGGTTGATATTCTGAGTGCCACAAACGGTCAGATCGGCGATGCTTTCCTTTTATCCAAATCCATTCGAGACAATATGCGCGCTCAGAACCTAGCCGGCCTTGCCCGTGGGCGATTGGACACGGCCAGCTCAGCCATTGCAAACATTCAAGACGCCGTTGGTTCTTTGTCAACAAAGGGTCTGATCGTCCTAGAAAATAATAGTCCGTCCGCTATGGCCGCTTTTCTTGAAGAGGTGAGAGGCGCTCTCGAAACTGTTGTTGGACAACTCAATACACGTTTAGGGCCGCGCGCTTTATTTGCGGGGAGTGCGAGCAACATAACGCCCCTCGCCCCCTCAGCGGATATTCTTGATGCTGTATCATCACGCGTTCAGACCACGCAGACAGCCGCAGAGGCACAGGCCGCCATCACCAATTTTTTCAACGACCCGGTTGGGGGTTTTGGTCAATTTTACAATGGCGGCGACAGGGACGGCCCGTCTCTTTTCATTGATGCCGAGACATCACTCAACCCCATCCCACGTGCCGATGCGAGTAAGTTCAGACATCTTTTGCAAGGATTGACGACTGTAATGGCAGGATCCCAAATCAGTGATAGCGACGAACGAAAGACGCTTCTCCAGTCTGGTTTGGACATGATTGGCGGGGCCTCTCAAACCGTCCTGACCTTACAAGCCAAGATGGGCGCGCAAAGTGAGAGCCTTGAAAAGGCTACTAACCGCCTTGCCATGGAAAGTAATCTTTTGTCCGAGGTTGAAAACCGCATCATGGGTCGAGACACGTTTGAGGCGGCCGCAGAGCTACGCTCGCTTGAGACTCAATTGCAAACCTCCTTCACGGTAACGGGGCGCCTCACGGGGCTCGGCCTTGTGAATTTCCTAAGGTAGTAAGATGAAGTCACTCTTCTTAAGCGCCGCTCTCGCTTTGATACCGGCACTTGCCTTCGCAACCGAAGTGAGGATCAAGGATATTGTCGATGTCGAAGGTGTTCGGGGCAATGATCTTGTGGGATATGGCCTTGTCATCGGGCTTAACGGGACGGGCGATTCAATCCGTAATAGCCCTTATACGGAGGAAGCCTTAGCCAACTTACTCGAACGTCTGGGCGTGAATATCCAAGGAACGAACTTCCAACCCGATAATGTTGCGGCCGTATTAGTCACGGCGTCCTTACCGCCGTTTGCCCGTGAAGGATCCCGTATTGATATTTCCGTAAACTCCATTGGCGATGCCAATAGTTTGGCGGGTGGCACCCTTGTTATGACGCAACTCAACGCCGCCAATGGCGAGGTTTATGCCGTAGCTCAGGGCCCTGTTTTAACGTCTGGTTTCTCGGCGGAAGGTGAAGCCGCAAGCATCACACAAGGCGTCCCGACCGCTGGAACGATCCCAAACGGCGCCAGGATTGAACGTGAAGTGGCCTATGATTTTCAACGTGTGCAACGCTTGCGTTTAGCGCTTCGCGACCCGGATTTTACAACGGCGCAGCGCGTCACTGAAGCGGTAAATCGCAAACTCGGGGAAGATGTGGCGACGTTACTGGACCCTTCGACCGTTCGGCTGGACTTGCAGAAGGTCGCGACGAACCCCGCCATTGCCATGGCCGAAATTGAGAACATAACCTTGACGCCTGCGAAGAATGCCCGTGTGGTCATTGATCAACGGTCAGGAACAATCGTTCTGGGCGAAGCCGTCAAAGTAAGCGCTGTTGCAATTGCGCAAGGTAATCTTACCATCAAGATTGCGGAACGACCCGCCATTGTACAACCCAATCCATTCTCCTTCGGAGAGACCGTCGTCGTTTCACAAACTGATGTCGAGGTTAGAGAAGGCCAAGGCGGGGTTGTCGCCGTTGAAGAGGCCGTGACTCTGCCTGATCTTGTAGCGGGACTGAATGCTCTGGGGGTGTCTCCGCGCGAGATGATCGATATTCTAAAGACGATTAAAAGTGCGGGCGCTTTGCATGCTGATCTTGTACTGCAGTGAATGAGAACGCAGGCCGCTGATCCTCGCCAAGCGCGAGGTTTCTGGGTCCATGTGCCGTCAAAACACCCCGGCATAGCTGAGCAATAACGCTTCGGTGATTTTCAACCACCCATCCGCCAGAACAAAGAAACCAATCTTGAACGGCAGAGACACAACAGCCGGCGGCACCATCATCATGCCCATACCCATCAGCACGCTGGCCACAACCAAGTCAATAGCCAAGAAGGGAAGGAAAATTGCAAAACCAATCTGAAAGGCCGTCTTGATTTCCGACAGCATGAAAGAGGCAGTCAAAAGCCCAAGAGGAACCGGCCCCTCTTCTGGTAATTCTCGTCCCGGAAGGGCATCTGCAAGGCGGACCATAACGTCTCGGTCGACTCGTAATTCCATAAACTCGCGGAATGGGGCAATCGCTTGTGCAAAAGCCACATCCGCTTCGATGAGCCCGTCCATGTAAGGCGACACGCCATTGGCCCAGCTTTCCATAAAAACGGGCTCCATGATGAAGAAGGTCAGGATCATGGCCAGACCCATAATCATACTATTGGGCGGTGTTTGTTGAAGGCCCAAAGCCTGTCGGAGAAATGAAAAGACGATCACCAATAGCGGCAGGCAGGTCACCATCATAGCGATCCCTGGGGCTAAACTTAGCACTGTGACGAGCAGGAAAAGCTGAATGATCCGCACATCCAATGTGACAGGTGTATTAGCGGTATCAATTATCTCTGCAGTGACGCCGTCCGGCAAAACCTGGGCCACAGATGCCGCATCCTGGCCAAAGGCCGGAAACGCGAATGAAATGAGGGCCAGAACTAGAAACAGCGCCCTCATAAGAGTTTGTCTTCCGCCACATCCACAATGGCCGTAAGCTTCACGCCAATAGCCCCAGTCGACGGGTCGGTCTCGATGAGCTCGCCTTTTGCGATGATCCGACCATCGACAACCAGATCGACGGGATCATCAAGGCCACGGTCAAGGGGTAGCAAACTCCCCTCTTCCAACTCGAGGAGTTGCATCACGGTTGGGCGGGCCGTGCCGATCACAACATCAACTTGGACGGGCAGAGCATAGATTGATCGCTTATACTGCGCCCCGTCATTATCGGTTCGACGCTCAAGTACGGGCGGTTTTTTTTCTGTATCCGTGTCTGTCATGACTCTGCCTCCAAAATGTTTAGGCAAGCGGCTACGACACCTTCGGCATCTATAATGCGTTCGCCATCCACCCAGCGAACGCGGCATTCGAGCGTCTTTAGGCTCTCATCGAAGTTAACCACGACAGGCAGCTTATTGAGTTTTCCAGCCCAATCACGAACGCGCGCATTGCGTGGATGAATGACAATTTCGATCTCGCCAGCGGGATCCCGCTTAAGTTCGCTGCGAAGCGCTTCGCCTAAAGCGCACAATGTCGACGGGACCGTGAAACTCGGTAAGACAGCGCGCAAGACGTCCGCATTGACCCGTTCGATACTGTCTTCGATCTGTCCAATCAGATTAACTAGCCGGTCTTCAATACCCGTGATCATAGAAGAAAGCTCAGCGGCTTGTTTGTCTGCCTCGCTTTGTTGCGCGACACGCACGGCATCAATTTTCGCCTGCATAATGGGCAGACAATGAGGGCAAACATCCTGCGCGGAGTCGGCCCGCAACGCTTTCAGGGCAAGCGGGGCGCTCATATAGCATCCGCCTTTGAAAGCGACTTTCGACGCTTGGACCTCAACAGCGGCTGTCGTCTTAAGTCGTGGCAAACGACTTTTTTCCTTTGATAAAACGGGTTCATCCTGATCCCTCTATTCTGTCGCAGCACTGGCATGACGCAGTATAGCAAAGCCCGTGTTTGGTGTGTTATATATTTCACAATTTGTTAACGATGTGTTGACTAGGACAAAGTCATGGCAGGCCGA